>NZ_JBVVPN010000002.1:0-62236 GCF_055811035.1 Bradyrhizobium sp. MI1.10 | reverse complement strand
GCTCGCCGCCACCGCCGCGCCTGTTCTCCCCCGCCGGCGCCCCCCAACGGGGGCCCACCCGCCCCGCGGGGGGTGCGGGCCCCACCCACCCCCGTGTCTTAAATGGGGGGGCGGCGGGGCGCGCGGCCCCACGACAGCCGCGATGTGTTCACCCGAACAGCGTATCCGCCAGCAGCTTCAAGTTCAAAACCACGATGATGCCGGCAACGATCCACGCGATCGCCGCGACCCACGCCGGGATGACGAACTTGCCCATCTTGCGGCGGTCGGAGACGAAGCGGACCAGCGGGATGACGGCGAACGGCAATTGCATCGACAGCACGACCTGGCTGAACACCAGCAGATCAGCCGTGCCGCGCTCGCCGTAGATCGCGGTGACGACAATCACGGGAACGATCGCGATGCCGCGCGTCAGCAACCGGCGCGCCCAGCTCGGCAGGCGCAGGTCGAGAAAGCCTTCCATCACGATCTGTCCGGCGAGCGTCGCCGTCACCGTTGAATTCAGGCCCGAGGCGAGCAGCGCCACCGCGAACAGCGTCGAGGCGATGCCGAGGCCAAGCAGCGGAGACAGCAGCTCGAAGGCCTGGCCGATCTCGGCCACGTCAGAATGGCCGCTCTTGTGGAAAGTTGCGGCAGCCACGACGAGGATCGCGGCATTGATGAACAGCGCCAGCATCAGGGCGACGGTCGAGTCCGTCGTCGCCCATTTGATCGCCTCGCGCCGGCCGGTATCGTTGCGCTCATAGGCGCGCGTCTGCACGATCGAGGAGTGCAGATAGAGATTATGCGGCATCACGGTGGCGCCGATGATGCCGATCGCGATGTAGAGCATCTCGGGGTTGGTGAAGATCTCGGTCTTCGGCACAAATCCCTTCAGCATCTCGGCCACCGGCGGTGCTGCCGCGGCAAGCTGGACCGTGAAGCAGACTGCGATCACGACAAGCAATGCGATGACGAAGGCTTCGAGGAAGCGGAAGCCACGGTTCATCAGGATGAGCAGCAAAAAAGCATCCAGCGCAGCGATCAGCGCGCCGCCGATCAGGGGAATGCCGAACAGGAGTTTTAGCGCAATTGCCGTGCCGATCACCTCGGCGAGATCGCAGGCGATGATCGCCGCCTCGCAGGCGATCCAGAGCAGGAAATTCACGGCCGGCGAATAGGTCGCACGGCAGGCCTGCGCGAGATCTCGGTCGGTGACGATGCCGAGCCGCGCTGCCAGCGACTGGAGCAGGATCGCCATCAAATTCGAGAGCAGAATGACCGAGAGCAGCGTGTAACCGAACTTGGACCCGCCTGCGAGGTCGGTCGCCCAATTTCCGGGGTCCATGTAGCCGACCGAGACCAGATAGCCCGGGCCGACAAAGGCGAGCAGGCGCCGCCACCACACCCCCGCGATGGGGAGGGCGACCGAGGCATTCACCTCCGCCAGGCTCTTGGTCGCAGGCGCATCATTGCGCCAGCCGGCGGCGTCTCGGGTCAGATCGGGAGAGCGAGCATCCATGGGGCGAGAATACCGAAGTCGAGCCTTATTGCAACTCATTTGCAACTGCATCTAGCCGCATCGGTCCCTCGGCGGCCGCTATGTGCCGCCCCTGTCGGGAAGCGGGTGGGTTTGGCGGCCTTCCGAGGCAGATACTCGGCGCCAACCCGACTTTGCAGGAAATGAGCCATGTCAAATCCGCTTCGCCTCCCCGAGACATTCAACCGCCTCGCCTGGTCGAACCTGGCGGCACAGTCGGCCGAACAGATCGCGCTGGCCGCGGCCCCCATCGTCGCGGTGCTGACGCTCGGCGTCGCCGAAGGCCAGACCGGCCTGCTCCAGACCGCGCTGACCCTACCCTTCGTCCTGTTCGCCATCCCGGCCGGCCTGCTGGCCGACCGCATCTCCCGCCGTTCGCTGATGGCGGGCGCCGAGGCGCTGCGGGCCGCGGCCCTTGCAGCGATCGTGCTGCTGCTCGCGCTCGGCGCGCTCAACCTGCCGCTGCTGGCGCTGCTCGGCTTTGCCGCCGTGTGCGGCACCGTCGTCTACAGCGTGGCCGCGCCGGCACTGGTGCCCTCGCTGGTGAGTTCGGACCTGTTGCCGGCGGCCAATGCGCGGATCGAGCTCGCACGCACCATCGCCTTCGCCAGCGGGCCTGCGCTTGGTGGCGCGCTGGTGGGGTGGTGGGGCGCGAGCCCGGCCTTCGGCTTCGCGGCCGCGCTCTCGGCTATCGCCGTCGTGCTGCTCTCCGGCATCTACGAGCCCGCCCGCACGCCGGCGCCACGGCGGCATCCGCTCCAGGACATCCGCGAGGGCGCGGCCTTCGTGTTTCATCATCCGCTGCTGCGGCCGGTCTTCATCACCCAGTTCATCTTCAACATCGGATGGTTCCTGCAGATCGCGGTGTTCGTGCCCTACGCCGTACGTCACCTCGGCCTAAACGCGGTCGGCGTCGGCACCGTGCTGACGATGTACGGTGTCGGCATGGTGATCGGCGCGCTGTTCGCCACGCGCGTGATGAAGCGCGTCGCGTTCGGCACGGTGGTCGGCCTTGGCCCCGTCACCGGCTTCGTCGCCGCAATGGTGATGGCGCTGACGGTGCTGGTCCCCTCCCCCTGGCTTGCCGCCTTGAGCTTCTTCCTGCTCGGCGTCGGGCCGATCCTGTGGGTGATCTCGACCACAACGCTGCGCCAGTCGGTGACGCCGCCTCGCCTGCTCGGCCGCGTTTCCGCCATCAACATCATGAGCTACGGCGCCCGCCCGGTCGGCTCGGCGCTGGGTGCGATCGTCGGCGGCCTCTGGAGCGCGGAAGCGTGCCTTTATCTCGCGGCGGCGGTGTTCGGCGTGCAGGCGCTGGTGATCTGGCTCTCGCCCGCGGTGGCCCTGGACCGGCAGCCCGACATGGTGGGCGATGAGGTGGTGGCGCGGTGTTAGGCAGTTTCTCCGCCGTCGTCCTGGCGAAAGCCAGGACCCATTACCCCAGGGAGCAGTTTGGCAAAAATCGCCAACTATGAGTCTTCGCAAAACTGCAGGCGGTGGTTATGGGTCCTGGCTTTCGCCAGGACGACATTGGGGGGCACCGCGGAATTTAATTCGCCAGATACCGCTCGTAGCTCCCTGTCACCGGCTCGCTCGCATCCACCTCGGGATCGAGCGTGTAGAGATCCTGCGCGCGGCCGATGCCGCGCAACGCGTAGCGGCCGGTGGAGACGAGATAGCGGCGGCCGGCGGCATCGAGGCCCTTGTAGAACTCCGCCGAGGCCAGCAGCTCGCGATCGACCGAACGGCTCATCGAGGCGATGCGACTGACCTCGTTCACGGTCGGACCGACCACGGTGAAGTCAAGCCGGTCCTCGCTGCCGATATTGCCGTAGAAGACCTCGCCGACATGCAGGCCGATATAGGCGGACGTGGTGGGACGGCCCTCGGCGCCCCGCCGCAGATTGAGCGCTGCAACGTTCTTGCGGAATAGATGCTCGGCGCGCAGCGCCGCGCGCCGGGCATACGCCATGTCTTCGCCGGTGAACATCGCGAGCACGCCGTCGCCGATCAGCTTCAGCACGTCGCCGCCGGCGTCGTGGATGGCATCGATCACGGCCTGCGCGTAGTCGTTCAGGAACGGGATGATCTCGTCGGGGCCGATGCTCTCGCTGATTCCGGTCGAGCCGCGCAGATCCGAATACCAGAGCACGGCGTTGATGCGCTCGGTGACGCCGCGCGAGATGCGTCCGCTCAAGACCTGCTCTGAGGCATCGCGTCCGAGATAGACGCGGCCGAGCGTGCGCGCGATGTCGACCTGCTGCGCCGACTTGATCGCGAGCCCCAGCACCGGCACGAGATCGCGCAGCGCGGCGAGCTCGCCTTCGGCGAAGCCGCTGTCGCGTCGCGTTGTCCAGGAGGAGTAGAGGCAATCCATCTGCCCGAGCGCTCCGGTCTCCCCGAAGCGATGCACAAAGGCCAGGAAATGGCGGTGACCCGTTTCAGCGAGCTCGCCGATCTGCGAGAAATCGAGCGAGGGCGCGTCGGCAAGGTCGATCACCATCTCGTCGTGACCATGCTCGAGCAAATGATAGAACACCGAGCGGCGCCAATTGTTGGCCGCGTCGCCCTCGGCCGTCGAGCCGTATTCGACGACGTCGCTCTCGTTGGTCGGCGTATCGCTCCAGCGGAAGGCGCGCCCCTCGTAGATCGGGTGCAGCGTATCGATGACGACAAGCCCACGCGAGAGTTCCAGCCCCTCGGCGCGGCAGCGCTCGCAGAAGCCCCGCAGCAGTTCGGGTTCGGGCAGGCCGGTGAGCCCCTGGCCGGCCAACCAGTTCATCAGCGCAAGGCGCGAGGTCAATTGCATGCGCCATTATGCCGTGCATTCGTGACGAGCGAAAGGCGGCGCGCGGAGCTTGCGGCGCCAAGGCTCCCGCTCGCGGCCAAGGCTCCCGCCCGCGGCAGGTCGCATATGTCGCGGACGCTGTTGACGTCCTCCCGCCTCGGGCGCAAATGCGAATGATGACACGGCCGATTAGAAATACGGGGATATGAGCCAGCGCCAGCTTCCGATCATCCTGGCGCTCGGTACCACGCAGACCCTGGCCTGGGCCTCGAGCTACTATCTGCCGGCGCTGCTTGCCGATCCCATGGCGCGCGATCTCGGCATCTCCTCCAACTGGGTCTTTGGCGCGTTCTCGGCCTCGCTGGTGATCTCTGCGCTGCTCGGGCCACGCATCGGGCGACAGATCGATCTGGTCGGCGGCCGGCAGGTCCTCTCGGTGTCGAACCTGACGATCGCCGCCGGTCTCGTTCTGCTCGGCCTCTCGCAATCAGTGGCGGTGATGGCGATGGCCTGGCTCGTGCTCGGCATCGGCATGGCGATGGGGCTCTACGACGCCGCCTTCGCCGCGCTCGGCCGCATCTACGGCACCGAGGCGCGCAGGCCGATCACCGGCATCACGCTGATGGCGGGCTTCGCATCGACCGTCGGCTGGCCGCTCACCGCCTGGGGCCTTGCCCATATCGGCTGGCGCGAGACCTGCTTCGCCTGGGCCGCGGCCAATATCCTGATCGGCCTGCCGCTCAATTTCTTCGTGCTGCCGACGATCAAGGGCGCCAGGCAAGCTAAGGCGGCGGCAGAGAAGCCGCATCTGCCGCTCGACCGCACCATGATCCTGCTCGCGTTCGTCTTCGCCGCAGTCTGGACTGTCACCGGCGCGATGGCCGCGCATTTCCCGCGCATCCTGGAGACCACCGGCGCGACGCCGGTCGAGGCGATCGCGGCCGGTGCGCTGATCGGCCCCGCGCAAGTGGCCGCGCGCGTTCTGGAGGCAGGCTTCCTCAGCCGCTTTCATCCGCTGTGGTCGACGCGGCTCGCCTGCCTCACCCACCCGATCGGCGCCGTGGTCGTGGCGATCTTCGGCGGCGCCGCGGCCAGTGCGTTTGCGCTGTTCCACGGCTCCGGCAACGGCATCCTGACCATCGCGCGCGGCACGCTGCCGCTGTCGATCTTCGGCCCCAAGGATTTCGGCTATCGGCTCGGCATCATTGGCGCGCCGGCACGGATGGCGCAGGCCGTCGCGCCGCTGGCCTTCGGCCTCCTCATCGACGTCATGGGCGCCAAGGTGCTGATCGTCTCGTCCGCGCTCAGCCTCT
Source organism: Bradyrhizobium sp. MI1.10 (assembly GCF_055811035.1). Classification (NCBI taxonomy): domain Bacteria; kingdom Pseudomonadati; phylum Pseudomonadota; class Alphaproteobacteria; order Hyphomicrobiales; family Nitrobacteraceae; genus Bradyrhizobium; species Bradyrhizobium sp. MI1.10. Next base: position 56,616 of record NZ_JBVVPN010000002.1, on the reverse strand, counting down.
CGGCGCTGGCCGCGCTGTTCATGATCCGCGCGCAACCGCGGCCGGATTGACCGGGCGGGAGCTTTCGCGCACAAGCGGAGCATGACCGAAGACACCCGCCCGCCCCGCACATTCAAAGGCCTCTTGCGCTGGGCGACCACGCCGCCACAGGCCTGGGGTGTCTATCTCCTCGCCATCATCCTGGTCTGGCTGATCTCCTTCTACGCCGGCTCGCTGAAGCCGAAGAAGGCGCCGGACGCGAGTCCGCCCGCCGTGACCGCACCGCGCAGCTAGGCCGGCTTGGTTTCACTGGTCGCGATCCAGATGCCGGCGAACACGGCGACCAGCCCGATCAGGAGATTTGGCGTGATCGGCTCGCCGATCAGCAGCGCGGCGAGCAAGGTGGCGGCGATCGGGTTGACCGTCATCGTATTGGCGACCCGGGTCGGTGTCGCGCGCGCCAGCGCCATGACCCAGAGGATGAAGGCGAGCGCGCCGCCGCCGATGCCGAGATAGATGCCGGCAATCCACTGCCCCGTCGTGAACTGCCCGAGCGCTGCGAAACTCCCCTTCACCAGACCCGCCAGCACCAGCACGGCGGCGCCCGCGCCCATGCCGACCGTGAGAAAGCCGAGCGGACTGGAGCGCTGCATCAGCGGCCGCGACAGCACGTTGTAGAACGCCATGCAGAACACGGCACCGGTCATGATCAGCTCGCCACGCCAGGCCTCGGGCGGGCTTTGCGCCAGGCCCGCGGCCAGCGCCGCCGCCACGCCGAGCACCGCGATGCCGACACCGATGATCTTGCGCGCCGTCAGCCGCTCGACGCCGAGGATGGCGCCGACCACCATGGTGTGGAGCGGCAGCGTCGCCAGCGCGAGACTGGCGCGCGCGGCGGTCGTGTAGGACACCGCGATGTTGTAGAGGATGAAGAACACGCCGAAAAAGCAGATGCCGAGCAGCGCCACGGCCGGCCAGTCGGACCGCTGCGGCCAGCGCACGCCGAGCAGAAGCGCGCACGGCAGGAGGCAGAGAAAGCCGATCCCCCAACGCAGGATCGCGAGCAGGATCGGATCGGCGCCGCCGACCAGATAGCGGGTGATCGCCGCGGCCGTGCCGCCAAGGCTGCTCGACGCCAGCGCGATCGCAACCCCGGCCCACTCACCCACAATCGTCTCCCGTTGCGGAGCTTGTCGAGGGCGCTAGCACGCCCCTGCTGCCACCGTAGTGGCAACAGGGGCGTCTCGGGAAGCTAGTCGTAAAACTCCGGCGACATCTTCTGGCTGTCGCGCTGGATCTTGTCGTGGTTGATCCAGAGCTGCGCCTTCTCCTTGCCGAGCGTGTCGGCAATCTTCTGCATTGAGGCCGCGCTCTGGTCCTTGTTGGCGTTCATGCTGGGCACACGGCGGTTGTCCCAGTTGTCTTTGAAGTGCACCGCATCGCCCGACAGCACCACGGCGCCGGTCTTCGGCAGCTTCACCAGCAGCGACTGGTGTCCCGGCGTATGGCCGGGCGTCGACAGGATGGTCACGCTGCCGTCGCCGAATACGTCCTTGTCGCCCGCAAGCAGCTCGACCGGATGCGACGGCTTGAATCGCGGCTCGTTGTTGGCACCGGGCCAGTCATACTCGGCCTTCTGCACGTAGAGCGTGGCTTGAGGGAATAGCTCGACATTGCCGGTGTGGTCGGGATGGGTGTGCGAGACGGCCATCATCTTGACGTCACCGGGCTTGAGGCCGAGCTGTTCGAGCTGGGCGGCAAGCGTCTTCGGCCGCCGCCAGGTCACCGCCTTGGGATCCGCGGGCGCAAGACCATTCGGCATCGCGGCGACTGCGTCGGCGATGCCGGTGTCCCACAGGAACCAGCCCTTGGCGTGCTTGACGAGATAGCAGCTGTCGACGAAGTCCATCGTCTTGCCTTCGTTGAGGCCGGGCGTCCACCGCGAGATGTCGCCGGCGGTGCCCTCCCCGCAATTGAGCACGTAGAGCTTTTCGACACCGGTCTTTTCCGATTGCGCCAGCGCCGCATGGCCGGACAGAGCGAACGCGGCGACGGCGAGAGCGAGCGTGATCCTTGACGTCATTGGTTCCTCCCTTGCAGCCATTGTCGGCTGTGACCGAGGATCAACCCCGGCCGGTTCGGCAGAATTCCCGCAGACCGCTTCAATGCGGGCAGGTCTCGACCTCGACGGTGACATGGCTGAGGCCCTTCAGCCCGGCGAGCCGCTTCTTGTAGACCGCCGGCTGCTTCGGCTTGTCCGAGACCACCGACACCAGCACGGCGCAATGGCCGGGACCGACCTGCCACAGATGCAGATCGGTGACGCGGTCGTCCCCGATCTCCATGCGCGCCCGGATCACACGCTCGAGCTTCTCGTCGGCGCGCACATCGAGCAGCACCGCGCCCGATGTCTTGATCAGGCCGAACGCCCAGCTTGCGATCACGGCACTGCCGATCAGGCCGACCGCCGGATCGGCCCAGGCCCAACCCGAATACATGGCGACCACGAGCGCGGCGATCGCCAGCACCGAGGTCGCTGCGTCCGCCATTACGTGGACATAGGCGGCGCGGAGATTGTTGTCGTGGTGGTGATGATGATGATCGTGGTCATGATCATCGTGATCATCATGCGCATGGCCATGATGGTGGTGATCGTGGCTGTCGCGGAGCAGCCAGGCACTGGCGAGGTTGACGCACAGGCCGAGGGCAGCGACCGCGATGGCCTCGCCATAGACGATCGACACCGGCGTGAACAGCCGCAGCACGCTCTCATAGGCGATCTCGACCGCGATCAGGCCGAGGATGACCGCGCTGGCGAAGGCGGCGAGATCGCCGAATTTGCCGGTGCCAAAGCTGAAATGCGAGCTCCCCAGGTGCCGCCGCGCAAAGCGATACGCGAATGCGGCAATCCCCAGCGCCGCTGCATGCGTGCCCATGTGCCAGCCGTCGGCGAGCAGCGCCATCGAGCCGAACAGCGAGCCGGCGACGATCTCGCCGACCATCATGACCAGCGTCAGCACGACCACGAGCCAGGTGCGCCGCTCGTTCTCGTCGTGCTTGTCGCCCAGAAAGGCGTGGTCATGGGTCCATTGTTCGATGGAATGGGAATGCATCGCAAAGTCTCCGAAAGGTCCGGGCCGTTGACCCCTAATATAGACCTGCGAGTCTTCTGGGCAAAATCGCCGGAATGAGCCGATTGACAGGTAGGTGCCGTTTCGGTGTAATGAAGGCCATGGGGATTTGAGCGATCTCCCCACGAGGCGACATGCCCAAGTATCGCGTCCCGTTTCTTCTTACGAGGGCGCATCATGTCTTCCTACACGACGATATCATCTGAAAAAATGGCACGGCTGATCGGCACGGCGAATGCGCCTGTCCTGATCGATGTGCGCACCGACGAGGATTTTGCCGCCGACCGGCGGCTGATCCCGGGTTCGATCAAGCTCAGCCACGAAAATGTTCCCGACTGGGGCGCCAACTTCGCCGGCCGTTCCGTGATCGTCTCGTGCCTGCGCGGCGAAAAGCTCGCGCAGGGCACGGCGGCCTGGCTCAGGCAGCTCGGCGTGCAAGCCGAGACGCTGGAGGGCGGCTTCGAAGGCTGGAAGGCGGCAAAACTGCCGCTGGTCGACACCCGCAAGCTGCCGCCGCGCGACGCCAAGGGGCGAACCGTCTGGGTCACGCGGGCGCGGCCCAAGGTCGACCGCATTGCCTGCCCCTGGCTGATCCGCCGCTTCGTCGACCCTACGGCCGTGTTCCTGTTCGTGGCGCCTTCGGAAGTAGCGGCCGTCGGGCAACGCTTCAACGCAGCCCCCTTTGACATCGAGAACGTGTTTTGGAGCCACCGTGGCGAGCTCTGCACCTTCGACGTGATGATCGAGGAGTTCGGGATTGCCGCGCCGGCGCTGCTCCGGCTGGCAACGCTGGTGCGCGGCGCCGACACCGGGCGGCCCGACCTTGCGCCGGAGGCGCCCGGCCTGCTCGCAGCTTCGCTCGGGCTGTCGCGGATGTATGATGACGACCTCGAACAGCTCGAAGCCGGCATGCTGCTCTACGACGCCTTCTATCGCTGGTGCCGTGACGCTACGTCTGAGACCCACAACTGGCCGACCAACAAGGCGAAGGCTTGATGGATACGCGTACGATCGAAGCAGGAGCTGATGCCGGTCACGGCGTCAGCTTCAGTGAAGCGTTTCGCGTCTGGCTCCGTGTCGCCTGCCTGAGTTTTGGCGGGCCCGCGGGCCAGATCGCGGTCATGCACCGCATCCTGGTCGAGGAGAAGAACTGGATCTCGGAAGCCCGTTTCCTCCACGCGCTCAATTACTGCATGCTGCTGCCGGGCCCGGAGGCGCAGCAGCTCGCGACCTATGTCGGCTGGCTGATGCATCGCACCGCCGGCGGGCTGATGGCTGGCGGTCTGTTCATTCTGCCCGGCATCATCGCCATCATGGGCCTGAGCTACGTCTACGCCGCCTACGGCAATGTCAGCTTCGTGGAGGCGCTGTTCTTCGGCTTGAAAGCCGCCGTGCTCGCCATCGTCGTCGAGGCCGTGGTGCGGGTCGGCAAGCGCGCATTGAAGAACCGCATCATGATCGCGCTCGCCGCGATCGCCTTCGTCGCGATTTTCTTCTTCGCGATCCCCTTCCCGGTCATCATCATCGCCGCCGGCATCATCGGATATATCGGCGCCAAACAGGGCCGTCCGGAATTCGCGCCGGCCGGTCACGGCTCTGCCGGCAGCAGCGCCGTGATCGACAGCATGCTCGGCGACGCTGTGCCCGAACATGTACGCCCCAACACCGCGCGCGCGATTCGCGTCGGCGCGCTCTGGCTTGCGCTCTGGCTGGTGCCGGTGATCGCGCTGTTGCTCGCTGTAGGACAAGACAATGTCTTCAGTCACATCGCGCTGTTCTTCTCGAAGATGGCGCTGGTCACCTTCGGCGGCGCCTACGCAGTGCTGGCCTATGTCGCCCAGCAGGCGGTCGAGCATTATCACTGGCTCAAGCCGCACGAGATGCTCGACGGTCTCGGCATGGCCGAGACCACGCCGGGCCCGCTGATCATGGTGCTTCAGTTCGTGGGCTTCATGGCCGCCTACCGCGACGCCAGCGGCCTGTCGCCGATGCTCGCGGCCACGCTCGGCGGATTGCTCGCGACCTGGGTCACCTTCACGCCCTGCTTCCTCTGGATTTTCGTAGGCGCCCCTTACGTCGAACGGCTGCGCGGCAACAAGGGCCTCGGCGGTGCGCTCAGTGCCATCACCGCTGCCGTCGTCGGCGTGATCCTCAACCTCTCGATCTGGTTCGCGCTGCACACGCTGTTCCGCGACACCGTGCCGGTGCACACCCTCCCGTTTGCCTTCGACATGCCGGTCCTGACCAGCGTCGATATCCCTGCGCTCGTGCTGTCGATCGCGGCCGCAACCGCGATCTTCCGATTCAAGCTGGGGATGTTGACGGTGCTGGCCGGCAGCTGCGCGGCTGGTGTGGCGCTGCGGCTGGCGGGGGTGATTTAGGACGCGGAGTCATTGGTTCGTCGCGTCCGGTTTGCCAATGGAAGGCGTCACTAAGCCGTCAGAGTTGCATGGCGGCTGCTATCGACCACAAGCCGGCATCGCTGCCGCTAACTCCGTGGCCCCGGCTGCGGTGGCGACGGTTTCGTTTCCGGCTGCTGCGATGACGTAGCGGGGGGTTGCTGCTGCTGAGCATTGACCGGCTGCTGATCGCCGCCACCATGCGGGACACACGTCCCAACGTTGCTCAGCAGTCGTTTGGCTTCGACATCGCGAGCTTTCTTGTAGTCCCTGCGCCGGTCGATCCTTGCCGCAGCCATGCGATCCCACGCCTCGAAGGCATCAGCGTAGTGCTGTCGCATTTGCTCTTCTGCGGCGAGACAATCACTGAACTTGTCGAACACAAGATCGGTGTTGACGGGCGAGACGCCGCTTACCAAAACCACCAGCATCCATTTCATAGCTTCTGCCTGCGTTCGCCCCGCTCACGGGAACGACGAGGCCTTGGCAAAGTTCCCAGCGGCTTTGCAAGCCCGCCGGCTGATCCATCGAGGTGGGCAGATGGATCTAGCTACAAACTTCAACACTTTCGTTGACCGAGCCGAACGACTTCCGCTCTGCCCTCAAAAGCTAGCGTCTCTCGGCACGCGCCTCGGGCGAAAGCCGTCACCCTCGCCTCCGCATGCCCGTCGGGCAAAACAGCCGACCACTTCCGCCACACTTCCTGTCAAGCCCACCTCGCAAAATATTCCGCTTACCGAAATTCGGATTTGACGTACAAGCGACACACCCTGGCCCGAGACGAGGGGCGGATCGCGATCGTCACGAACCGCGGGTTGGGTAGCGATGGACGCGACGGCGTCGAGTACGATCGGCATTGCAGGGCGGCTTCGGCTGTGAGCAATGGCTTTCGTGCCTACGACACGACGCCGAAAGCGTTTTCGCATGGCCTCGGGTGTGAGCACACGCCAGCACTCGAAGTTCCAGCGAAGACGTGCGCGGACGAACAAGTCGTGTGGTCCTGACGCCCGGGGTCTGTGCGTCAAGTCCTGCGGTGATGTGGCGGCCCGACCGGGCGCGCGCATCAGTCATCTGCATGGCGACGGGGGCAATAGTGCATCGCTCCCCGGGGAGAGCACGAAGGACACGTTAAAACCATCGCGCAGGGAAGGCCGGGCGATCCGGCGAACCTGTGATCCACCCCGTGTGCATTTCTATCGCCCACGGATCTGCGGGTGCCAGCCGGCGCCCGGCCTTCCCTGCGCCCTTGTCTCCACGAGGGGCAATGCGCCGACGCAAGACTCGGGCGGAACGCGCCGCGAGATCGCGAACTCTCGTCCGTTGTTTGAAACGTGTATCGGCGCGACGACTAGTCTAGCCCACTCTCCGTGTCATCGTCCGCGAAGGCGGGCGATCCAGTATTCAACGGCGGCATTGTGCGAACCCAGCGGCGCCTCGGAGTACTGGATGCCCGCCTTCGCGGAGCATGACACTGTCGTTTTCGCTCTACCGCATCATCATCCGCGCAATCGCTTCCCCGATCACCACCGTCGTGAAGTGGGTGTTGGCCCGGCAATCCGACGGCATGATCGAGGCGTCGGCGACGCGCAGGCCCGTAATACCCTTCACCGTACCATCAGGATTGACCACACCGTCGGCGTCGTTGACACCAGTCATCCGGCAACTGCCGGCAGCGTGCTGGATATCGCCGGTCTCACGGCGCAGCAGCGTGTCGAGTTCGTGATCGGGCAAGGCCGCAGCCTGGGGCAAGCTCAAATCCGTGTCGGCGAGCCGGATCCAGTCCGCGATGCCTGATAGCGCCGGGTGGGTGGTGATCACGGCCAGCCGCTTCACCGCATCCTTCATGCGCAGCATGTCGCGGGGATCGGCCAGCATGTTTTCCTCGACGACAGGATCGATCGCAGGATCGGTCGAGGCCAGCTTGAGCGTTCCACGCGAATACGCGTTGAACAGCCCGGCGCCGATGGCCCCCGGCACGCCGATGCCGCGATGATTGAAAGCGATCATGATCATGTCGCGCTTGCCGCCGTCGGCGAGGCCCGACGAATAAGTCACGCAGCAATTGGTATGGCGGGTGTCCGGATCGGTCGGCCGCAGGTTTTCGTGGAGCTGGATCGTGGCGCGAAACAGCGGGTGGTCGAAGAAGTGCCGGCCGACCGGCAGGTCGCGCTCGACCGCGATCCCCATCGCCTTCAGCTCATGCGCGGGTCCAATGCCCGAGCGCAGCAGGATCGCCGGACTGTGGATGGCGCCGGCGCACAGCACGATCTGGCGCGCGCTGATCTCGCTGGTGCCCTGCCCCTCGATGTGAACGCGGAGGCCGGTCGCCCTTCCGTCGCTGATCAGGACCCGGTCGACCAGTGCATGCCCGCGAATCTCGAGATTGGCGCGGCCGCGCGCGGGCTCCAGATAACCCTCATTAGTCGTGATGCGGCGGCTGTCGCGGCTATTTATGGGATAGCAGGCGACGCCCTCGCCGTCCGGGCCGTTGACGTCGGCGCACCAGGGATGGCCGCTCGCCAGCGCCGCATCGCGCAAGCCGCGATCGATCGGTCCCCATTTGTCCGGCAGCGCGCGATAGACCGGCAGCGGTCCGCCGCGTCCGTGGCCGGCGGCGTCGCCGAATTCCAGGTCATCCTCGATCACCGAGAACAACGGCATCACGTCCTTCGCCGACCAGCCGGTGCAGCCATTGGCGGCCCATTCGTCGAACGCAGCGGCGACGCCGCGGATGGCGATCTGGCCGTTCATCATCGACGAGCCGCCGAGCCCCTTGCCGCGCCAGTAGAAGCGCGGCTCCTGGCCGGCCACACGGCGCGTCAGAAGATCCGGCCATTGCCATTTCTCCTGGTACTCGCGCTTGTGGATGATCGGGATGGGATTTGGCGTCATCACTTCCCAGGGCGCCTCGTCGGCGCGCCAGTCCAGACCCGCCTCGAGCAGCAGGACGCGCCGCGCGGGATCTTCCGAGAGCCGCGCCGCAACGGCGGCGCCGGCGGAGCCGCCGCCGACAACAATGACATCGTACATCGGGCTACTTCTCAACGTTCCAGAACACCGGGATGGCTGACGGTATCAGACCGCGCAAACTGGCGCGAGAGGCGGCAGGCTGGGCGAATTGGCCCCACGGTATTGCGGGTGCCTGATCGTACATGACGGCCTGGATCTCGCCTGCGATCTTCTTGCGATCCTCCTCGGCGGGCGCCTTGGCAAAGGCCTCCATCAGCGGCGTGATGCGCGCGTCACACTGCCAGCCGGTGAAGTCGGCGCAGTTGAAGGCGACCATGACGTTGGTCAAGGGCGAGCCGAGATCGAAACCGCCGGCGTGGACGCCATAGACGCTCCAGCCCTCCTTCTTGGCGCGGCGTGCCAGCACGCTCGCCCAGTCCATCACTTGGAGATCGACGGTGAAACCGGCCTGCTTCAGCCGCTCGGCCAGCACCTGCGCCGAGACGCGCGGGGCTTCGAGATCGTTCGCCTCCATCACGATAACAGGCTCGCCGGCATATTTCGTCGCCTTCAGTGCCGCCCTCGCCGCCTCGATCGACGGGCTCACCGCGGCCTCGGTGCCGGCCTTGCTGTCATAGGTGGTGCCGCAGGTGAAGTATGTCGCGCAAGGGGCCGCGTATTTGGCGTCCAGGCCGAGTGCGTCCAGCACCTCGCGCTGATCGACCAGCTTCCACAGCACGCGCCTGATGGCGGGATCGTCGAACGGCTTCGATGCGGCGTTGAGGCGATAGGCGCCCGCGAACATGTTGCCGCCGGTGAAATTGACGAGTTTCACGCGAGAGTTCTTCTCAAGCGTCGGCAGCAGATCGAACGGCGCATACTGCATGAAATCGACTTCGCCGGCCTGCAGCGCGGAGGCTGCGGTCGCACCATCTGGAATGACGCGGATCTCGAGCGTGTCGATGTTGACGCGCTTGCCGCCGGCGAGGAAGTCGGCAGGCTCGGGACGCGGCACATAGTCGGCGAATTTCTTCAGGACCATGCGGTCGCCGGTGCGGTGATCGGCCTTGCTGTAGACGAACGGGCCAGAGCCGACGATCTCGGTGATGCGCTGGTCGCCGGGCGTTTTGGCAATGCGCTCGGGCATCATGAAGGCGACCGGACTGACGGGATTGCCGAGCGCGTCGATGACGAGACCAGATGGCTCCTTCAGCGTCAGCACGAAGGTTTTTGCGTCGGTGGGCTCGAGCGAGGTCGTGATCGCGAAGATGCGGCGGCCGAGCGCACTGCGGGTGCCCCAGCGGCGTAGCGAAGCGACGCAATCGGCGGCCGTGACCGGCTGGCCGTCATGCCATTTCAGGCCGTCGCGCAGCGTGAAACTGTAGGTCAGGCCATCGGCCGAGACATTCCAGTCCTGCACCATCTGCGGCTTGATCTCGCCTTTGGAATCCTTCGCAAACAGCGTGTCGAACACCATGTAGCCGAAAGTGCGCGTAATGTAGGCCGTGGAGAAATGCGGATCGAGCGTGACGATCTCCGCCTCGAGCACCGCGACGAGATTACCCGCCGCATGCGCCGGCGGCGCGGTCAGCGCCAACGCGAACAGCGCTGGAATGAAAGCCTTCAGTTTGGACATTGGTGCCTTTTGCCTTTTGACCAGCTGTTTGCTGTCGCCAGGAAAAGGCAATGTTCGTGCCCGTTCGAGGAAGGCACTCATGCGCTCACGGCTATCTGCCGCGCGTTTGCGCGCTACACCCTGGCTGTCATCGCCCGGCTTGACCGGGCGATCCAGTATTCCAGAGAAAGCTATGATTGAGCCGAGAGGTCGCGGCGTACTGGATGCCCCGCCTGCGCGGGGCATGACACTGTCGATATGGCGACGGCGAGCCCTACCCGATCACCCTGCCGAACTTGTTCGACTTCGGGAATCCCTTCGGCGCGAGGCGGCCAGCGTCACCGCGGTTGCCTTTCCACTCGGCGAGCTCCTTCATGGTCGCGGAGAATTCGCGGCCTGCGGAGTCTTTCCAGGTCAGGCCCGCCTTGGCGTCGAACACGGCGACGTCGGAAAGACCGCCGTCCTTGTATTTCTGCAGGCGCGCACCGCGGCCACGCGGCATCTCCTGCACCTGGTCGAGCGGGAAAAGCAGCATCTTGCGGTTCTCGCCGATGACGGCGACGGTATCGCCGAGCACCTCGGTAACCGTGCGCGCCTCGTTCGGCATGTCGACGTTGAGGACCTGCTTGCCCTTCTTGGTGGTGCCGACGCAGTCGTCCTCGTTGACGACGAAGCCCTGGCCCTCGTGGCTCGCGACCAGGAATTTGCGTCCGCCCTTGTTGACGAACAGTGTGACCGGCGCGGCCTCCGGCTCCAGATCGATGAACTGGCGGATCGGCTCGCCGTGACCGCGGCCGCCCGGAAGTTTTGCGACATCGAGCGAGTAGAATTTGCCGTTGGTGGCGAACAGCAGCAGCTTCGAGGTCGTTTCCGCGAAGAACGCGAACCCGAGCTTGTCGTCCTGCTTGAAGGCAAGCCCCGAGAGATCCTCGACATGGCCCTTCAAGGTGCGGATCCAGCCCTTGTCCGAGACGACGACGGTCACCGGCTCGCGCTCGACCAAGGCCTCCTCGATGGCGGCGAGATCGTGCTCGGGCGCATCGGCAAAAGTGGTGCGGCGCTTGCCGAGCGGCGTCTTCGGCCCGAACATGTCGCGGACCTTGGCGACCTGCTCACTGACCTTCTTCCACTGCTCGGGCTCGGACGCCAGCAGTCCCTCGATCCCCTTCAGCTCCTTGCGCAGATCCTTGTCCTCGGTGCGGATCTCCATCTCCTCGAGCTTGCGCAGGCTGCGCAGCCGCATGTTGAGGATGGCTTCGGCCTGCACCTCGGTGAGCTTGAACGCCTTGATCAGCGCCGGCTTCGGCTCGTCTTCGTTGCGGATGATCCTGATCACCTCGTCGATGTTCAGATAGGCAATCAGCAGGCCGCCAAGAATCTCCAGCCGGCGCTCGATCTCGGCCTTGCGATGGTTGGTGCGGCGGATCAGCACGTCGCGCAGATGGTCAAGCCATTCGCGCAGGCACTCAGCGAGCCCCACCACCTTGGGGACGCGGCCCTTGATCAGCACGTTCAGGTTCAGCGGAATCTTGTTTTCGAGCTCGGTCAGCCGGAACAGCGATTCCATCATCAGCGCGGGATCGACGTTCTTCGACTTCGGCTCGATCACGATGCGGACGTCTTCGGCCGACTCGTCCCTGATGTCGCCGACCAGCGGCAGCTTCTTCTGGTCGAGCAGCTCGGCGATCTTCTCGATCAACCGCGACTTCTGCACCAGAAAGGGAATCTCGGTGACGACGACGACCCAGGTGCCGCGCGCGCCCTCTTCCTGCTCCCATCGGGAGCGGACGCGGAACGAGCCGCGGCCGGTGGTGTAGGCTTCAGCGATCGCCTGCTTGGAATCGACGCAGATGCCGCCGGTCGGGAAATCCGGACCCTTGACCCATTTCAGCAGCGCTTTGGATTTCGCGTCCGGTTTCTCGATCAGATGCAGCGCGGCGTCGCAGAGCTCGGCGGCGTTGTGCGGCGGGATCGAGGTCGCCATGCCGACCGCGATACCCTGCGCACCGTTGGCGAGCAGGTTCGGGAAGCCGCCGGGCAGCACGATCGGCTCTTTCGACTGGCCATCGTAATTGGGACGGAATTCGACCCCGTCCTCATCGATGCCGTCGAGCAGAAGCCGCGCGACGTCGGTCATGCGCGCTTCGGTGTAGCGATAGGCGGCGGGATTATCGCCGTCGATATTGCCGAAATTGCCCTGGCCGTCGACGAGCGGGTAGCGCGAGGAGAAATCCTGAGCGAGACGCACCATGGCGTCGTAGATCGCCTGGTCGCCGTGCGGATGGAACGAGCCCATCACGTCGCCGACGATTTTGGCGGACTTCTTGAAAGCCGTGCCCGGATCGAGCCGGAGCAGGCGCATGCCATAGAGGATGCGCCTATGCACCGGCTTCAGGCCGTCGCGGGCATCGGGCAGTGCGCGGTGCATAATGGTGGAGAGCGCGTACGCGAGATAGCGCTCTTCCAGCGCCTCACGCAGCGGCACCTCGTGAATTTCGGCCGGTTCCTCCGGCGGAATCAATCGTTTTCCCATGCCGCCCGGTTAAACCGTGGAAGCGAATCGGGCAAGGATCGATTGGTTCCCTGTGGGCGGCCTACTGGCCGGCCCAGCCTGCGGTGAAGGTCTGGGTGGGTTGGGCGTTTTTGGCCTGCGTGGTGGCCGGGGCATTGGTCAGGCACCGCCGGGCCGTCTCGATCTCGGCCTCCGTCGCGCCCTTGGACCGCGCCCATGCCTCTGCTGCCACAGCAGAATATTTGGCCACATAGAATCTGACGACGGTACAGGAGGCACGGCGAAAGACGCCCGGCTGCTCACCCGCGAGGGCGTCCGGCGCCAGCGCCATCAGCGCTGCCGATATCACAAGTCCCTTGATCAGCATCAGGATATCCCCGGTTGGAACCCCGGGGGCAAGTCAGGGAAACCCGATTTCGTTCCACGGCGGGCAGACATATTGCGACAATGCAGAGCCGCGTTTGGCTCATGGCGCGGGAATCGCGGCCTTTGCCTGCTGCCGCGTCAACGCGCTGATGAAGCCTGCCCGCGCGTCGGAATGGCCTTGCCCGCGCGGCTCCAGCACATGGCGCAACAGGAAAAGGCCGGTCAGTCGAAAGCCGTCCTGAAGATCCTCGTCGGTGAGGTCGCCCTGCACCTCGCCCTGGCGCAGGAACGGCGGCAGCCGCAATAGCCGGTCGCGCCACGGTTCGCCCGCCCCGCGCGACACCGCGCCGCCGGATTTGGGCGAGACGTAGATCAGGTCGGTGGTCTCTCCGGTTACGGCGCAGTTTTCCAGCGCCAGCCCGAAGCCGAGCTCGGTGAGCATTGCCAGTTCGAAATGGATCACGTGTACGGCGGCGCTGCCGATGTCGTCGAAATCGTCCAGCGAATGTTCGAGCAGCGCCAGGAGGTTTTCGTGCGGATCGCGCTCCGGCAGCAACCGTGCGATCGAAGCGAGGTGGGTGATGCCGTAGACTCCGTGGGATGATCCCAGCAGCGTCGCCGCCCGCAGCTTGAGGCCCTCGATGGCATAGGTGCCGAGATGCTCGTCGAGCCGCGCCCGCCACACCACGCTGAGGCTGTTGCCGGGCTGCAGCAGCGGCCGCATCCGCGAGCCGGTGCCGCCGCGGACGAGACCGAGATGGCGGCCGTGCGCACGGGTCAGCAGCTCGACGATGGCGCTGCTCTCGCCATGCCGCCGCACCCCCAGCACGATGCCTTCGTCGGTCCATTCCATCGGTGAAGTCTAGCGGATTCCGGTCTTCAATCGTAGGGCGGATTGGCGGGAGGCCGGAAAGTGAAGCGCCGCCAATCCACCCGACGCGGCCTCACGCGTTGAACCAGCCCTGCGCGTCGCCGCGGAACGAGAAATACAATCCCATCGCCGTCAGCACGCAGGAGACGATCTCGATGGCGCTGTCGAGTTCCATGCCCTTCTCGCCGATGATCTGGCCGAGCGAGATCACCGACAGTACGAGTGCTGCCGCCAGCACCCAGCGCGGCCAGTTCTTGCGCCCGCGCGCGGCCAGCCGGACGAAATAAACCAGCAGCAGGATCATGCCGCCGGCAAGCAGCGACGACGTCATGATCATCTGTTCGGTCATCTCGGCAGTCGGCGTGCGGTCCTGCACCGCCACCGACAAGGCATCCAGCATCAACGATGCATAGAGCAACGCTTCGAAGCGCCGTACGTTGCTGGGTACGCTCATCGCCGACCGATCTTTTCTTGGTTATTCTTTGGGAAATTCCAGGCCCATCTCGCGGTAGCGATCGGGATCGTCGCTCCAGTTCTCGCGCACCTTGACGAACAGGAACAGGTGCACCGGCACGCCCAGGATCTCGCCGATCTCCTTGCGCGAGTCCGCGCCGATCGACTTGATGGTGGCGCCGCCCGCGCCGAGCACGATCTTGCGCTGGCTTTCGCGCTCGACGAAGATCGTCTGCTCGATGCGCACCGACTTGTCCTTGCGCTCCTCCCACTTGTCGGTCTCGACGGTGGACTGGTAGGGCAATTCCTGGTGCAGCTTGCGAAAGATCTTCTCGCGGGTGATCTCGGCCGCAAGCTGCCGCATCGGCGCGTCCGACATCTGGTCTTCGGGATAGAGGAACGGCCCCGGCGGCACGATCTCGGCCAGTGTATGCCTGAGGTCGTCGACACCGTCGCCGGAGATCGCCGCGATCATAAACGTCTGTGCGAAGGCCATGCGCTCGTTGGCGGCCTGCGCCAGCGCCAGCAGCTTCTCGCGCTGGACCAGGTCGACCTTGTTGATGACCAAAATCTTCTCGTGCTTGACGCTGGCGACCTTGGTGAGGATCGCCTCGGCTTCCTCGTCGATGCCGGCCTTGGCATCCAGCAGCACGCACACGAGGTCGGCGTCATGCGCGCCGCTCCAGGCGGTCGAGACCATGGCGCGGTCGAGCCGGCGCTTGGGCAGGAAGATGCCGGGCGTATCGACCAGGATGATCTGCGAATTGTTCTCGATCACGATGCCGCGGATCAGCGCGCGCGTGGTCTGCACCTTGCGCGAGACGATCGTGACCTTGGCCCCGACCAGCGCATTGACCAGCGTGGATTTGCCGACGTTCGGCGCGCCGATCAGCGCGACGAAGCCGCAGCGCGTCGCGGTGGGTGCCTCGCCGCTTGCTTCAACCGTCATTGCCGCCGCCAACGCCTTCACGTTCGATCATCACTGAAGCTGCCACTTTCTCTGCCGCACGCTTGCTGCCGCCGATGCCTTCCGCCGGAGCGAGTCCCGGAAGATCGACCGCGACGCGGAATTGCGGATCATGATGCGGGCCGGTGCGCTCGACCTCGCGATAAACAGGCGTCGGCAATCCCTTGCCCTGCGCCCATTCCTGGAGAACGGTCTTGGGATCGCGCAACGGACGCCGCGGCTTGTGCATGCGCTCGGTCCAGTTGCGCTTGACGAAATCGGCCGCCGCCGCGTAGCCGCCGTCGAGGAAGACGGCGCCGATCACGGCCTCGCAGATGTCGCCGAGCACGCTCTTGCGCAGGCGCGCGTCGGCGCTGGAGCCGACCGAGCCGAGCTTGATGTCGTCCAGCAGACCGAGCGACTTGGCGACATCGGCGCAGCTCTCCTTGCGCACAAGTTCGGCAAGTCGCTTGGACATCTCGCCTTCGTCAGCGTTCGGGAAGGCGTGATAGAGCATGTCGGAGACGACGAGCCCGAGCACGTGGTCGCCGAGGAATTCCAGGCGCTGATAGCTGTCGCCGCGCTTGCGCCCGGACTTCAACGCGGAGACATGCGTGATGCCTTGCATCAAAAGGTTCGGATCGGCAAAGCTGTAGCCGATGCGTGCCTCGAGCCCCGCGTTCGCATCCGAGCCCCTGGCCTTGCTGCTCCGCACCCGCTTCTTCTTTGCGGGCGTCTTGTTTTCAGGCGTCTTGCCCTCAAGGCTCTTGGTCGCAGCTTCGCCGTCGGGGCCCGCTTGCGCCTCGGTCGGCAGGGTCGCGATGTCCTTGGCTTCGTCTTTCATCGGACGATTTTGAAGAAGCGATTCCAGCGCACCGCCCACGGCCAGCGCCAGAACATCCATGCATGCTCGCCTTCGGCGATCGAGAAGAAGATCATCTGGGCGCGCCCGATCAAATTCTCCTGCGGCACGTAGCCGACCTGGCCGAGAAAGCGGCTGTCGGTGGAGTTGTCGCGGTTGTCGCCCATCATGAAGAAGTGGCCGGTCGGCACGGTGTAGACGTTGGTGTTGTCGACGTAGCCGTTGTCGGCGCAGTCCAGCGTCTCGTAGGACACGCCGTTCGGCAGCGTTTCCTTCCAGCGCTTCACCCGGGAGACGCCGCTGCCTTCGGCGCCGCAGGGATCCTCGCCGACAAATTCGCTCATGCGCTGCCGCTCGACCGGCGTGTCGTTGATGTAGAGCAGCCCGTCCCGCATCTGGATGCGGTCGCCGGGCAGGCCGATCACGCGCTTGATGTAGTCGGTGGAATCGTCCTTCGGCAGGCGGAATACGACGATGTCGCCGCGGTTCGGGTCCGAGCCCCAGATCCGCCCCGAGAACAACGGCGGTGAGAACGGGATCGAATAGTGGCTGTAGCCGTAGGAATATTTCGAGACGAACAGATAGTCGCCGACCAGCAACGTGGCCTTCATCGAGCCGGATGGGATGTTGAACGGCTGAAACAGGAAGGTGCGGATCACCAGCGCGATCAGGAGAGCGTGGATCACGACCCGGATCGTTTCGCCGACGCCGCTCTCAGTTTTCGTTCCTGAAGTCACGCTCATTGCTCTCTCAATTCCGGCGGGCGGTCACAGCGCGCCCTCCTCCCGCGAACAGCCCATCGCTCGCGGCCCAAGGAGATTGTCCTGATTCTGATAATGAGGGCCAATTCCGGCGTAAAGCCGAATTCGCCCAGCCTGATTTGCGTCCGCGGACTTTTAGACGGTTGTCGGAGGCCACGCAATCAAGGATCGCATCAAAACTGCATAAGCATTTGATTTTGAATGCGAATTATAAAATGATCGGTGCCCAATCAGGGTTTGTCCAGCGGCACGGCGGAAATGATGACCAAGGCCTGTGCCAACGGCCAGTCATCGGTGATCGACAGGTCGATCTGCGCCGTGAACCCCTCCGGCGTCAGGGCCTGGAGCCGGGCCAGCGCCCCGCCCGTCAATTGCATGGTTGGCCGCCCTCCCGGCAGGTTGACCACCCCCATGTCGCGCCACCAGACGCCGCGCCTGATGCCGGTGCCGAGCGCCTTGGAACAGGCCTCCTTGGCGGCGAAGCGTTTGGCGTAGGTTGCCACCACCATCTTCTCGTTCTTGGCGCGCCGTTCCGCCTTGGCCCGCTCGGCCGCGGTGAAGATGCGGTCGAGGAAGCGCTCGCCATGGCGGTCGATCACCTTGCCGACACGGGTGATGTCGATCAGATCGGAGCCGATGCCGATGATCATGCCCGGCTCCGGCCGCGGTCCATCGCCGCGCGCATGCTGCGCACCGTCTCGGCGAGACCGACGAACAGGGCTTCGCCGATCATGTAGTAGCCGATGTTGAGCTCCATGATCTCAGGCAAGCCGGCGATCGTCTCCGCCGTCGCGTAGTCCAGCCCGTGTCCGGCGTGAACCTCCAGCCCTGCTTCCTTCGCCAGCTTCGCCCCCGCCACGATTCGCCGCCATTCGGCCTCGGCCTTATCAGTGTGACCATCGACGACGGCGTCGCACCAGGCGCCGGTGTGGATCTCGATCACGGGCGCGCGCAGCCGCGCCGCCATCTCGATCTGGGCAGGATCGGCCGCGATGAACAGCGACACCCGGATGCCGGCATCGTTCAGCCGCGCGATAGAAGGCGCCAGCGCATTGTGCTGTCCGACGACGTCGAGCCCGCCTTCGGTCGTCACCTCCTGGCGCCGCTCCGGCACGAGGCACACCGCGTGCGGCCTGGTGGCGAGCGAAATGCGCATCATGTCGTCGGTGGCCGCCATCTCGAAATTGAGCGGCTTGGAGATCTCGGCTTTCAGCCGCGCCATGTCCTCGTCGCGGATGTGCCGGCGATCCTCGCGCAAATGAGCGGTGATGCCGTCGGCGCCGGCCTCGATCGCCAGCAGCGCCGCGCGCACCGGATCGGGATTGCGGCCGCCGCGCGCGTTACGCAGGGTCGCGACATGATCGACATTGACGCCGAGGCGGAGCGGAGGTGCAGGCATTTCAGGACTCACGGAATCATAGGGACAGACCAGGACGGAAGGCGTCTATCCATTAACACGTTCGGCGCGGGCGACGACCGCCTTCGCGCGCAGCTGGGCCAGGATCGCGCTCAAATGCTTGAGATCGTAGACTTCGAGATCGATCGTCGTCTCCGTGAAGTCCGGTGAGCGGCGCTGCATGCTGATGTTGTCGATGTTGCCGTCGTGCTCGGCGATCACGGTCGCGATCTGCGCCAGCGCGCCGGGCTCGTTGACGTTCTCGACCTTGATGCGGGCCGGGAAGCGCTGCGGCGCGGAGTCCTCGATGTCCCAGCGCACGTCAAGCCAGCGCTCCGGCTCCTCTTCGAAATCCTTCAGGGCCGGCGCCTGGATCGGGTAGATGGTGATGCCCTCGCCCGGCGTGACGATGCCGATGATGCGATCACCGGGCACCGCGCCGCCGTTCGGCGCGAACTTCACCGGCAGGTCGGAATTGATGCCGCGGATCGGGATCGCGACCGGGCTGCGCGGCGGTTCGGACGACTTCTCCTTGAGCTTGCCGGGAAGCCCCTTCTTGACGCCGTAGCGCGCGATGCGCTCCTCCTTGTAGTCGGGATACATCGCACGCGCGACGTGGGAGGCCTTGATCTCGCCGCGTCCCACAGCCGCCATGACGTCCTCGATCGAGGTTCGTGCCAGTCGCGGCAGCGCGCCCTTGAGCTTGTCGTCGGCGTATTCGATCTTGGCGCGCTCGAACAGGCGCTCGACGATGCGCCGGCCGAGACCGACATATTGATCGCGCACCGCAGTCCTGGTGGCGCGGCGGATCGCAGCGCGTGCCTTGCCGGTGACCGCGAGCGTTTCCCAGGCCGACGGCGGCGCCGCTTGCGCTTCCGAGGTCAGCACCTCGACCTCGTCGCCGTTCTGGAGCTCCGAGGACAGCGGCGCAAACTGGCCGTTGATCTTGCAGCCCACTGCGCTGTTGCCGACGTCGGTGTGTACGGCATAAGCGAAGTCGATCACGTTGGCATGGCGCGGCAGCGCGATCAGCTTGCCCTTCGGGGTGAAGCAGAACACCTGGTCGTGGAACAGCTCGAGCTTGGTGTGCTCGAGGAATTCCTCGGGGTTGGCGCTCTCCGAGAGAATGCCGATGGTGTGGCGCAACCAGGCGAACGCATTGGACTCGCGCTTGAGGAATTCGGTCGGCGAGCCCACGCCTTCCTTGTAGAACACGTGCGCGGCGATGCCGCGCTCGGCGATTTGGTCCATCGCCTCGGTGCGGATCTGCAACTCGACGCGCTGGTTGCCGGGGCCGATCACGGTGGTGTGGATCGAGCGGTAGTCGTTCTGCTTCGGCGTCGAGATGTAGTCCTTGAACCGGCCGGGCACGACCGGCCAGTTGGTGTGGACGATGCCGAGCGCGCGGTAGCAGGCCTCGATGTCGTTGACGACGACGCGGAAACCGAAGATGTCGGACAATTGCTCGAAGCCGACCGACTTGCGCTCCATCTTGGTCCAGATCGAGAATGGCTTCTTCCGGCGGCCATAGACCCGCGCCCCCAGGCCCCGGTGGCGCAGATTGTTCGAGAGCTGGTCCTCGATTTCGCCGATCAGATTGCGGTTGCGCTCGGCCAGCGCATCGAGCCGCTGCATCACCACCGAATAGGCTTCCGGGTCGAGGGTCCGGAACGACAGGTCCTCCAGCTCCTCGCGCATCTCCTGCATGCCCATGCGTCCGGCCAGCGGCGCATAGATGTCGAGCGTCTCCTCGGCAATGCGCCGTCGCGATTCCGTCGGCACGAAGTCCAGCGTGCGCATGTTGTGCAGGCGATCGGCGAGCTTCACCAGGAGCACGCGGACATCGTCGGCAATGGCCAGCAACAATTTGCGCAGATTCTCGGCCTGCTTGGCCTCCCGCGATACCAGTTCCAGCCGCTTCAGCTTGGTCAGGCCCTCGACCAGCGCGCCGATCTCGGGCCCGAAGATCTGGTCGATCTCGGCCCGCGTCGCTTCGGTGTCCTCGATCGTGTCGTGGAGCAGCGCAGCCACGATGGTGGCGTCGTCGAGCTTCAGGTCGGTGAGAATCGCCGCCACTTCGAGCGGATGGGAGAAGTACGGGTCGCCCGAGGCGCGGGTCTGCGAGCCATGCGCCTTCATGGCGTAAACATAGGCGCGGTTCAGCAGATCTTCGTCGGTGTTGGGATTGTAGGACCTGACGCGCTCGACGAGGTCATATTGACGCATCATGCGTGCGCGAGGCTTCGCCGGGCGCGCCACCGGCGCAGTCGGGGCCACAGCAACCGATTCGGTTGCGGCCTGCATCTGCGTTGGTGTGCGGCGTCGATATACCATGCCGTCCTGCCTTCAAACGGACCACGACAGAGCCCGTTGTATACATCTTAGCTCCGATCGCGCGCGTGTCCGATCAATTCAGTGACAGGGGCAGGCGCTAACCGACGACGCTATGGTAACCACGAAAACGCAAACAAAAGCAAAGGCCCGAACAACGGTTCGGGCCTTTGATCAGATCACAAAGAAGTCGATGAGCGCGACGGGACGATTTACTCGTCCTCCTCGGGCTGCTCCTCGGGAGGCGCGAGGCCTTCGAGACCCTTCAGGAGCTCTTCTTCGGTCATGCGCTCAACCGCGACTTCGGTATCGTCTGCATCCACGCTTGCACCGGCGGAACCGATCAGCGGCACAGTGTCCGGCTCGGGCTCGTCGACCTCGACGAACTTCTGCAGCGAGTGCACCAGTTCCTCGCGGAGGTCCTCCGGCGAAATGGTGGTCTCTGCAATTTCGCGCAAAGACACAACAGGGTTCTTGTCGTTATCGCGGTCAACCGTTAGTTGTGAACCAGACGAAATCATGCGGGCACGGTGGGCGGCCAGCAGGACCAGGTCAAACCGGTTGTCGACCTTGTCGATACAATCTTCTACGGTGACGCGAGCCATCGACTGTCGCTCCGTTGTGGGTGGGACGAAATATGTGGATGAATGCCGGTAGTTATAGGTGCCGGGAGGGTTTCGCAAGGCCAATTTGTGATTTGGCCTCGCCAAACGGCTCTGCTACCCCCACATTGGGGCTGGGATGGGTGGTTTCCCGGGCTGCCGGCGACGGCGGCGCCGGGAGTGTGCGAGTTGGCCATAACTATACCTTGATTGCACCGACTTCTCCGGATTTGCGGTTTCGACGGGTTTCGGCGGGACTTTAGAAGTGCGCGGCTTGCTGTCGCCGCGCCAACAAAAAACGATCAATCACGAACTCTACGCGAGCAAACTGAATGTCACCTTCCTCTACCGACAAGATCGCGCTCTTCATCGATGGAGCCAATCTCTACGCGACGGCGAAAACTCTGGGCTTCGACATCGATTACAAGCGTCTGCTGAAGGAGTTTCAGAGCCGCGGGACGCTACTTAGAGCGTTCTACTACACCGCGATCATCGAGGATCAGGAATACTCCTCGATCCGGCCGCTGATCGACTGGCTCGACTACAACGGCTACACCGTGGTCACCAAGGCGACCAAGGAGTTCATCGACGCCTCCGGCCGCCGCAAGGTCAAGGGCAACATGGACATCGAGCTCGCCGTGAACGCCATGGAGCTCGCCGAGCACATCGACCAGATGGTGCTGTTCTCGGGCGACGGCGACTTCCGCTCCCTGGTCGAGGCCGTTCAGCGCCGCGGCGTGCGGGTCACCGTGATTTCCACGATCGCCAGCCAGCCGCCGATGATCGCCGACGAGCTGCGCCGCCAGGCGGACGTCTTCACCGACCTCGTCGAGCTGCAGTCCAAGCTCGGCCGCGACCCGTCCGAACGCCCCGCACCGCGTGACCGCGGCGACCGCGAGGCGCGCCACCACGCTCCGCAGTTCCTCCAGCGCGCAACCACGATGGCGCCGGCGAGGGGCGATGACGACTTCGAGGAGTGAGGCGGCCCGGTCAAGCCGCCAGCCTCTCAGCCTCGTCCCCGACCGTGACTGTCCGCTCTGTCCGCGCCTGGTCGCCTTTCGCGAGGCGAACCGCGCGCGCGAGCCATTGTGGCACAATGCACCGGTTGCGCCTTTCGGCGACATCAAGGCGCGCCTGCTGATCGTCGGCCTCGCGCCGGGGATGCAGGGCGCCAACCGCACCGGCCGTCCCTTCACCGGCGATTATGCCGGCGATCTGCTCTACGCCACGCTGCTCGAATACGGCTTCGCCAAGGGCCAATATCAGGCGCGTCCCGACGACGGCCTGAAGCTGGTCGACTGTCGGATCGCCAATGCGGTGCATTGCGTGCCGCCGCAGAACAAGCCGCTGCCGGTCGAGATCAACACCTGCCGGCAGTTCCTCGCGGCTAATCTCGCAACGATGCCGAACCTGCGCGCGATCGTCGCCCTCGGGCGTATTGCGCACGACACCGTGCTCAAGCCGCTGAACCTGAAGGGATCGCAAGCTCCCTTCGGCCACGGCGCCGTGCATCAGGCTGGCGCTTTCAGGCTCTACGACAGCTATCACTGCTCCCGCTACAATACGAACACCCGCGTGCTGACGCCGGACATGTTCCGCTCCGTGTTCGCGAAGGTGAAGAGCGACCTCGATTAATCCTTAGACGAACCCTTGGCCGGGTTGGCCTTCAGCCAGTCCAGGACATCGCCGGCGTTCCGGTCGGGCGGAAACACCGGATAGAACACATGCGTGATCCTGGCGTCGTCGACGATCAGCGCAAGGCGCTTGATCAGCGTCAGGCCCGCGACCTCCATGGTCGGCAAATTCAGGGCGCGCGTAAGCGCCAGCTTGTCGTCCGAGAGCACCGGGAACGGCAGATGCAGCCGCGAGGCCATCTCGGTCTGGTACGCGTTGCTTTGCGTCGAGAGACCGTACACCTGCGCGGCACCGGCGGCCTTCAGCTCGGCGAACAGATCGCGAAACGCGCAGGTCTGCGGCGTGCAGCCGCGCGCGCCCGGGATCATGTCCCAATCGTCGACCAGCGCGATCTTGCCGGGCTCGCCGGTGCGCGGATAGGCGAACACCACGGTCCGGCCACGCAGCGCCGACAGCGCGACTGACGTGTCGTCAGTGGCGAGCAGACTGACCGGCGGCAGCGTCATGCCTTGCAGGTGCGCGGCGCCGCCGTCATCCGCCGGGGCGGGAATCCGGGTCCAATCGACCTCGAGCAGGTTTCTCTGAGTCATCCCGCTATCCCCTCGCCCGCATCAGGCGGCCCTTCTCCCGGCTCCAGTCGCGCTTCTTCTCGGACTCGCGCTTGTCGTGCAGCTTCTTGCCCTTTGCAACCGCGAGCTGTAATTTGGCGCGACCCCGCTCGTTGAAGTAAAGCTTGAGCGGGATCAGCGTCATGCCTTCGCGGTCGACCGCGCCCATCAACTTGTTGATCTGCTTGCGATGCAGCAGCAGTTTTCGCGGCCGCTTGGGCTCGTGATTGAAGCGGTTGCCCTGGAGATATTCCGGAATGGTGGCGTTGATCAGCCAGATCTCGCCGTCCTTGGAATCGGCGTAGGATTCCGCGATCGTGCTCTTGCCGTTGCGGATCGACTTGACCTCGGTGCCGGTCAACGCAATGCCGACCTCGATCGTATCCTCGATCGCATAGTTGAAGCGGGCCTTGCGGTTTTCCGCCATGACCTTGATCGGACGTTCGTTCTTGTCGGCCATGGAAGACAAACCTGATCGAGATGCGCGAGGACGCTAACAGTTTGGATGAAGCGAGCGCGTCAAGACTTCTTGAGGAGATCGCGGATCTCGGTCAGCAGCTCGACCTCGGCCGACGGCTTTGGTGGAGCGGCAGGCTGCGCCTCGTCCTTGCGCTTCAACTTGTTCATGGCACGGATCACCAGGAACAGCACGAAGGCAATGATGATGAAGTTGATCGTCAGCGTGAGGAAGTTGCCCCAAGCCAAGACGGCGCCCTGCTTTTTCGCGTCCGCGAGATTTGCGGCGGTGACCTTGCTCGAAAGCGGCGTGAAGTAGTTCGAGAAGTCGAGGCCGCCGGTGGCCGCACCGATGATCGGCATGATCACGTCGCCGACCAGCGATGTGACGATGGCGCCGAAGGCCGCGCCGATGATGACGCCGACCGCGAGATCGACGACGTTGCCCTTCATGGCGAACTCGCGGAACTCCCTGAGCATCCGCGTGCCTCTTTCGTCGATCGCCATGAAAGCTCCCCGATCGGCTAGCGCGTCAGTTGATGAGGCCGGCATGAACCATCGCGCTGCGCACCGCAACGCGGGTCGGCTCGGTGACCGGCACCATCGGCAGCCGCAGCGTCTCGTCCAGCTTGCCGAGCAGCGACAGCGCGTACTTGATCGGCGCCGGATTGCTCTCGATGAAGAGGTTGTTGTGCAGCGGCATCAGCTTGTCGTGCAGCTTCAGTGCGGTGGCATGGTCGCCTTTCGCCCAGGCGGCCTGGAACTCCGAGCACAGCCGCGGCGCGACGTTCGAGGTCACCGAGATGCAGCCATGGCCGCCATGGGCCATGTAACCGAGGATG
This sequence comes from Bradyrhizobium sp. MI1.10, assembly GCF_055811035.1. Lineage (NCBI taxonomy): Bacteria > Pseudomonadati > Pseudomonadota > Alphaproteobacteria > Hyphomicrobiales > Nitrobacteraceae > Bradyrhizobium > Bradyrhizobium sp. MI1.10. Next base: position 31,902 of record NZ_JBVVPN010000002.1, on the reverse strand, counting down.
GTCGCATCCTCGCCCGAGAGCTGGTTGAAGTCCTCGCCCATCGCCGCGCGCTGCTGTGAGACGCGGACCATGCTGGCGGTGGCGTCCTTGACGCCGGCGATGTTCTTCAGCTCCCACAGCCGCGCCATGGTGTCGACCGACATGTCGATCACCGAGCGCGGCGGGATGTTGTAGATAATGATCGGAATCCCGATCGCGTCGTTGATCGCCTTGAAGTGCTGGTACATTCCTTCCTGGGTCGGCTTGTTATAGTAGGGCGTCACGACCAGAACCGCGTTCGCCCCCGCCTTCTCGGCGTGCTGGGCGAGCTCGATCGCCTCTTTTGTCGAGTTGGACCCGGCGCCGGCGACCACGGGCACGCGGCCTTTTGCTTCCTCGATGCACCATTCAACGACCTTCTTGTGCTCGTCATGGCTCAGCGTCGGGCTCTCGCCGGTGGTGCCGACCGGGACCAGGCCGTTGGTGCCCTCTGAAATCTGCCAGTTGACCAGGGAGCGGAACGCCGCCTCGTCCAGCGAGCCGTTCTTGAACGGCGTGACCAAGGCGGTGAACGATCCCCGGAATTTCGTCTTGGCTGCCATGGACTTCCTCCGTACGCGGCGATCTCGAGCGAGCCGCATTCATATCGGGTCTATCCCGCCGGTAAAAGACCCGCCTCGGCGTGACGCACCGTTTAGGCCGCGATTTTGCCGTGGTGGTGGTGCAAACCCGGCGAAGGTAAGCGGCTGTTGGTATTTTGTCCGCATATTCAATCAAATACAGCCAGATCTTGTACAGCTGGGTCTTGAGCCAATTGACTGATTCGGGGCGACGAAACGCCGTGATCTCCTTTCCGCGCGCCGCATGGCGATCCACCGGTCTGATCGTGTGCCTGATGGCAGGGCTGTCCGCGGGCTGCGCCGCCTGGGCCAAATCCAATGAGACAACCGCGGAGACCGCCAAGGAAACCGCTAAGGAAACCGCGAAGCCCGCCGCCAAGCCAGCCGCCAAGGACACTTCGAAGGGAGCGTCCAAGGGAACCGGTAAGGAACCTTCGAAGGACGCCGCCAAGGGGGCAAGTAAGGGCGCAAGCAAGGGCGCGACCAGTCCCCCCGCCAAGGATGCCGCGAAGAAGCCTGGCAGGGATGCTGGCAAGAACGCAGGCAAGGAACCTGCGAAGGACAAGCTGAAGCCTGCGGCTGCCGCGCCAAAGTCAACGCCGACCGCTGGCGCCTTTGTCCCGAAAACCGCACCCGCGCCGGCTGCGACGGCCACCGTCAGACCCACCGCTCCGGCCCCCGCCAAGCCCGTCGCGGCTCCTGTCCTGGCTCCGGCGACCCGCCAGCATGCCGCCCCGCGCAAGCCGGTCACACCGGCTGCGGTTGCCGCGACCTCCTCGACGTCGCAAGCCGACAAGGACACGCTGGAGGCCGTGATCGAGCTCGTGCGCAAGCGCAAGGCGGGCGACGCCACCAATGCCGCGGGCACGATCTCAGATCCCGTGGCGCGAAAGCTCGCGGAATGGATCATCCTTCGCAGCGAGGACAATGGCGCGACTGTCGAGCGCTACCGCGCCTTCCTCTCCGCCAATCCGAGCTGGCCGTCGCAGACCTTCCTGCGCCGGCGCCTGGAGGCCGCGATGTGGGACGACAGGCGCGACGACCAGGTTGCGTGGTCGTGGTTCGAGAACGAATCCCCCGTGTCCGCCAAGGGCCGCTTCACGCTCGCCAAGGCGATGCTGGCGCGCGGCGACCGCGCCAACGCCGAACGTCTGGTGCGCGACGCCTGGCGCAGCGACCCGATGTCGGAAGAGACCGAGAACAACGCACTCGACCAGTTCGGCGCGCTGCTGACGCCCGGCGATCAAAAGGCGCGGATGGACACGCTGCTCTATGGCAGCGAGAACGAGGCTGCATTGCGTGCCGCGAAGCGCCTCGGGGCCGGCTATGTCGCACTCGCCAAGGCCCGAATCGCCTCCCTCAAGAAAGCCCCGAACGCACGTGCGTTGCTCGAAGCCGTGCCGCGCGAGCTGCACGGCGATCCCGGCTTCGTCTTTAGCAAGATCCAGCTGCTGCGCCGCGAGGAGAAATTTGCGGAGGCCGCCCAGCTCATGCTGTCGGCACCGAAGGATCCGGGCCGGCTCTACAATCTCGACGAATGGTGGATCGAGCGGCGCCTCCTGGCGCGCAAGATGATCGATACCGAGGAATTCCGCAGCGCCTATCTGATCGCGCGCGATGCCGCCCTGCCCTCGCGCGACATCTACAAGACCGAGCAGGAGTTCACCGCCGGCTGGATCGCGCTGCGCTTCCTCAACGATCCCGCGGCCGCGACTCAGCATTTTGCCCGCATCGGGATCGGCAGCGTCAATCCGACCACGCTGGCGCGCGCCGGCTATTGGCAGGGCCGCGCCGCCGAAGCTGCAGGCCGCCAGCAGGAGGCGCGCAACGCCTACGCGCGGGCCGCCGAGCAATCCACCAGCTATTACGGCCAGCTCGCACGTGCCAAGCTCGGCCTGCCGCAGATCGAGCTCAACGCTCAGCCGCGCAGCCGCGGTGCCGAACGGCTGGAGATCGTGCGCGCCGCGCAGCTGCTCTACGAGCTCGACGAGCGCGAGATGGCGATACCGATGCTCGCCGACATGGGTGAGAACGGCGATCCTGAAGCGCTAGCCGGCCTTGGCGAGCTCACCCAGCGCCACAGCGACGCCCGCGGCATGCTGCTGCTTGGCAAGGCCGCGCTCAATCGCGGGCTGCCGTTCGATTTCTACGCCTATCCCGTCAACGGTATTCCGCAGTTCACGCCGATCGGCCCCGAGGTCGAGCGCAGCATCATCTACGCCATCGCGCGGCAGGAGAGCGCCTTCAACCCCTCGGTCGTCTCGCCGGCGCAGGCCTATGGGCTGATGCAGGTGACGCCGGACGCCGCGCGCTATGTCTGCAAGCGGCACGGCGGGACCTACGATCTGGGACGTCTGAAGAACGATTCGGCCTACAACGCCACGCTCGGCTCGGCCGAGCTCGGTGGGCTGCTCGAGGACTATCGCGGCTCCTACATCATGACTTTTGCCGCCTACAATGCCGGCCGCGGCAGTGTGAAGAAGTGGATCGATCGCTACGGCGATCCGCGCGACCCCAAGGTCGATGCGGTCGATTGGGTCGAGCTGATCCCGTTCTCCGAGACGCGCAACTACGTGCAGCGGATCATGGAGAACCTTCAGGTCTACCGCGCCCGCTTCGGCGGCGGCACGCGGTTGCAGATCGAGGCCGATTTGCGCCGCGGCGCCGGCAGCGTGGAGTAACTGCGTGCCCCTAACGACTCCGATGACAAAGCATCCACGCATGCAGCGCAGATAGGGCGCGCAATAATAAGAGACGAAAATGGATCAGATAATGTTGAGCGTCGTCCGTGCGGTACAGGCAGGCGCGACGACGATGAAGGGCGTGATCGACGCCACCGGACTATCTCGTCTCAAAATCGAACGTGCGTTGAATGCCCTAGAGAAGCAGCAGCTCCTGGTTCGAGACGGCCAGGGGTTTAGATCGACCAGTCTGCCGAAGGCAGCCCGGCAGTGCGGATCGTGCAATGCCTGCTGCGATATCCTCGAGGTGGCCGCCGTCGACAAGCCCGTGAACCAGCTGTGCAGGCATTGGCAGACGGGCGCGGGATGCACCATCTACGACCGCCGTCCGCAGATGTGCCGGTCCTTTGTCTGCGCCTGGTTGCAAGGTCACCTCGACGACGACTGGTTTCCAGCGAAATCGGGCATCATCGTGCATTTCAGCCAGGATGCGGTCAACGTCACCGTCGATGACCATTGCCCCGATCGCTGGCGCGAGGAGCCTTATTTCAGCAAGCTCGCCGAATGGTCGCTGAACGGCATCAAGAGAATCGGAAACCGCGGTTACGCGACCCTCGTTGTGTCCGGTGCCGATAAGTTCCTGCTGCTGGGACGGACCATCGTTCCCGAACCGACGCTGTTCGGAACAGCGTTCCTGCCGCTTACGGCCGACACTTTCCGGTTCTGGCGGGCGAAATCGCAGGAGCATTTGCAGCGGCTGCACGAGCGCATCGCCGAGATCGAGCGGATCAGACAGGAATTCGGCTCCTGCGCGATTCCCGACGAACTGGATGACGACCCCTACCCGCCCTATCGGTCGGCTCTTCTGCGCTGGTCGAATCACGCCTGAACTCCCACGCGGTCCACGCGGAGTAATTCGCCGTATGCCGCTCGATGCGCGCCGGTCGCGATCGAAACGTGGCGGCGGGCACGCGCGAAAGACGCCGCCCCGGGAGTTCGGGACGACGTCTTGAGGCTGGAAGCTACGCTACTTGGCGATTGCAGCTTGCGCGGCTGCGATCTTCGCCTTCACGGCATCGAGATTGAAGCTCGCGCCCTTCTGCATGGGCGGAAATTCGATCGCCGTCATCGCCAGCTTCTCAACCTGCTGCTGGACAAAGACAAAGCGCCAGAATTCGTATTTGAACCAGTCGAAGTATTGCTGGGCCCCGTATTTGGTCCCGCTATCGGGCCAGCCCGTGCGCTCGAAAGGATCGAGGCGAAGGTTGGTCAAATAGGGCACGTCAACCTTGCTTTTATCACCCAGCCAGCCTCCGGGCTGGTCGATGAAACGATACTTGTAGTCGTCGATGCGCACGGCCCCCAGCTCGCTTTCGCCGAAATAAAAGATTTCATGCCGATTTGACGGCCCCTTGCCAGTGATCATGTCCAGCTGATTGTAACCATCCAGATGGCACTTGTAGGTGCGGTCACCGATGTGTTTACCCTTTTTGAGCTCGTCGACGATGTTGGGATTGCCTGCAGCGGCCAGGAAGGTCGGGAACCAGTCCAGTCCGGACATGATGCCGTTCTCGACCTTGCCGGCCGGCACCTTGCCCGGCCAGCGGATCATCGCCGGCGCGCGGAAGCCGCCCTCCATGATCGTGCCTTTGCTCTGCGCGAATGGCGTCTGTCCGCCATCGGGCCAGGTGAAGACCTCGGTGCCGTTGTCGGTCGTGAATACCACAATGGTGTTGTCATCGACGCCCATATCCTTCAGCTTCTGCATCACGACGCCAACGTCGTCGTCGAGCTGCGCCATGCCGGCTTCATGGATGGACCAACCATTCTTGGAGTTGCGCATCGCCTGGTACTTCGGCGACAGGTGCGTAACGATGTGCATGCGGGTCGGATTGAGCCACAGGAAGAATGGCTTGTTGTCGGCCTTGGCCCTGTCGATGAAATTGAGCGCGAGGTCGCGGATTTCATCATCCACGGTTTCCATCCGCTTGGGATAGAGCGTTCCGGCGTCCTCGATCCTCTGCTTGCCGACCTTGCCCCAGCGCGGATCCACGGTGGCGTCGTCCACATTGGTCGCCCACGAGTGGACCATGTTGCGCGGACCGACTGTGTTCAACAGCTCCTGCGGATAAGCGGGGTGGGCCGGATCTTCCATCGCGTCGAGGTGATACAGGTAGCCAAAGAACTCGTCGAAGCCATGCACCGTCGGTAGAAACTCGTTTTTGTCGCCAAGGTGGTTCTTGCCGAATTGGCCGGTGGCGTAGCCCATACCTTTCAGCGCCGCAGCAATGGTCACGGCCTCCGCCGGCAAGCCGGTGGGAGCGCCGGCCTGGCCGACTGTGGTCATGCCGGTGCGGATCGGCAGCTCGCCGGTGATGAAGTTGGCGCGGCCCGCCGTGCAACTCGCCTCGGCATAGTAATCGGTGAACAGCATGCCTTCGGCGGCGATCTTGTCGAGGTTTGGCGTCCGCCCGGCCATCATCCCGCGGTGGTAGGCGCCGATATTCCAGATGCCGATGTCGTCACCCATGATGACGACGATGTTCGGCCGTTGCCCGGGCGCAGCGGGCGCCGGCGCCGCGGCTGGTTGCTGCGCTTGTGCAGGGCTCGTCAATCCGATGGCCGAAAGCGCCGAAGCGGCGGCGAGAGAACTACCACTTAACAAGAGATCGCGGCGTTTCATTCCGCCGCCGTTTGGTCCCGCGCTCATCTCAGGCTTTTCCGGAATCCTATCGTTACTCATGACGCGATCCTCTTCCTGGTGATGCACCTGAAGCCGACATGGCTTGCTGAGGTGTCGATCGGCTCGGCATGACGCGCTGCCGGACGATAGCGGCGGCAATAGTTAGGCGCGCAAAGATGCGAGCCGCCCTTAAGCACCTTGCGCGGAATTCTTATCTTCGGATTTCGGGCGTCGTAGCTCGCATTTTCGGGCCCACCCCGCGGATTTTGCGGAATGCAACACGCCTTCGGCGAATCGGCTTCGTGCACCGGCGAATACCAATCGGCCGTCCATTCCCAGACATTGCCGATCATGTCATGCAGCCCGTAACCGTTGGCCGGGAACGCTGTGACCGGCGAGGTGCGCTCGAAGCCATCGGTCGCCAGATTCTCGTGGGGGAAATTACCCTGCCAAATGTTCGCCATATGTTGGCCGCCGGGTAACAGCTCGTTACCCCATGCGAATTCGGCACCGTCTCGTCCGCCGCGTGCAGCGAACTCCCATTCAGCCTCGGTCGGTAATTCCTTGCCGGCCCATTTGGCATAGGCTTCGACATCTCGGTAGGCGACGTGCACGACGGGATGGTTCTCGAGCCCGCGCAAGTTACTGTGCGGCCCGTAAGGACGACGCCAATTGGCTCCGAACTTGAACGTCCACCATTCGCTCCAATGGTGCACGTCCACCGCTTGCTGCGGGGGTGTGAAGACGAGAGAGCCGGCTTTGAGCATGCGCGGCAATGCGCCAGGATAGTCCTTCGCATGGGGTGTCAGTTCAGCGAGGGTGACGTAGCCAGTCGCGTTGATAAAATCGCGAAATTGGCGATTGGTGACAGGCGTTCGGTCTATCCAAAATCCGTCCACAGTGACCCGGTGGACCGGCGCCTCCTCAGGATAGTGAGTCTCGGAACCCATCCGAAAAGTTCCGCCGGGGATATAAACCATCTCCTGGTTTGCTTGCCCCTCAACCGCTGGCCCGGAAAAACATTCCCCACCGGTGAAATTCATTTCATCTTGCCCCTCAACTAACCTTATGGCGGTGTCACGGACATCCGATGGTTCGCGTTCTCACTCGAAGGCGAATATCCGCTTCCAGTCATTCTTCATGTCGACCACCGTCCATCGATTCACCGCTGCGGCGTCCAGGGCCTTGTCCAATTTCCCGAAGTGGGATTGGCGGTCGTAGGCATATTCGCGCTCGGCGTCAGTATGGTGGACGAGCAAACCGAACCGCGCGCCGGGGGCGAGCGTCGCCCATTGGAGCATTTCAAGGTCTCCATCCGAGTTGCCAAACGCCGCGATGGGGCGGCGGCCGATATGTTCATTGATTCCGATTGGCTTACCGCCCTTGTCATCGATGAAATTGACCTCGGGCAACCGGAACAGGACCGGGGTGCTGTCGCGCATCTCAAACCGGGTCTTGATCGAGGATCCGACCACCTGCTCTGGAGGGACGCCGTAGATGGCATCCGTCCACGGCCGCATGAACTCAACACCGCCGCCTGAAACGATGACAGTCTTGAAACCGTTCGCCCTAAGGTAGGCGAGCAATTCCAACATCGGTTGGTACACCAACTCGGTGTAGGGTCGTTTGAAGCGTCTGTCGCGCGCCGTCGCAAGCCAGTCCGCGACGATCGTCTCAAACTCTGCCGTCGTCATACCGGCGTGGGTGACCGCGACCAGTTCGGCAACGCCCTTTTCGCCGGAAGCTGCGAGCGCGTTCATCTCGCCGTCCAGCACCGCCGTGAAGGGCTGTTTGCCCTTCCATTCCGGGTGCATCGGAGCCATGCCCTTCACGCGATCGAGCACAAAGGCAAGCTGCACATACATGGGTTGTTCGATCCACAGCGTGCCGTCATTGTCGAAGGTTGCGATCCGCTGTTGGGGCGGCACGAAATATGGGCCGCCCTGGTCCGTGACGCGCCTAACGAAGTCGACGATAGATGTCTTCGCCGAACCGTCATTCCAGGAAGGCAACGGATCGCGCTGGGATTGTGCCAGCGCCGACCTGGAGTAAAGCGAGGCTGAAAGCAGCGGAAGCACCGCCAGGGAAGAAAGAAGAGCGCGCCGATCCAGAGATTCAATGATTGGCGTCATACCCATCTCCAATTGCTCTGCAAAAGGGGTCGCAACATGCGATCATTCGCCGCGGGCAGCATCTCGTAGTGTTGAAGGATGCTCGAACGATTTTCTGTGGTCAGACGACGATCTCGTCTCCGTCAGCTATTTTCCGGTAGTAGGTCTTTTGAGGGCAAGTAAGGCTTACAGAAACGGAGCGGCGCACTTCGGGGTTGATCTAGATCAAGCGATAGTCGCTGTAGGCGAAGGTGCAGGATCATGATCCCAGTCGCGCACGGCGGAATATCGAGAGGCGTCTCTCGCACGCCCTTGCTAAAGCTTTTGGAGGCGATCGATGTTCGAGAGCCGGTAATCCGGCGGTTAGCTGGTCTTAGTATTTTCTAACGATGGGCTTTGTCGTCGCAGGCGTTCCAGGCGCGGGCGGCGAGATTGAGAAGGTGACCCAAGTGTTCCAGCCGGATGGCCGATTTTCCGCGGCGAACTCTCCGTAAGCCTTCAGATTGAGATAGCCCTGCATGTCGCCGACCGGAAACAGAAAACCGATCTGGGGACCGACACCAGCTACCTGGGACTGGAAGCAACCGACGCGGTCACCTGCACCGCTATCGCAGCCCAGTCCCTTGTAGACATAGCCCACGAGGCCGACCATGACCTGCTTCGACAAGAACTGCGATGCACCCCAGTCGAAGTGCATGTCGACACCATTCTGATACTGCGTCGCCGTATTCTTGAAGTTGTAGGTGAAGCCGAGCACCCCGGAAAATTCGTGACCGGTCTGCGGATTGAAATAGGTGTAGCCGCCGCCGGCGTCGATCGCTCCGTGTCCGATGCCCAGGTTCGACAAACGATCGGATTGGTAAGCGCCGACAGGGATGTCACCGGTGATATAGGTCATGTAGTTGTGGACGCCGGCGTTCCAGCGCAATGCGAATTGCGGCGCCAGATCCCCAAAGCCCCACGTCGTGTCGCTGATCGTGTCGGACCGCGCGAAGGGAACATTGCCGAACGGCGTCGTGATCACGCCGGACAAGGTCCCCGCCAAGCTGGTGCCGACGACTCCATAGGCTGCGAGGAGCGAAACTGACGCCTGGCCGCCGAGCACCGGCGTTGCAAATACATAGCTCGGAAGCACAAGGCCGAGATCGCCGGTGGCGTTCACATTCAGATTCAGATTTGCGTTCACGGCAAAGTTGGCCGGGACCCTGCCGAGCGTAAATTCACGCGCCCGCGCGACGTCGGCGCCGGCGGATACGGAGGTGTGGTAGTAGATGGTCGCCAAGGACCAGCCCGGCTGCTGCGGCGTGGCCGCGAGGCTTCCGAAGAGGCCGGGGATCCAGAAACTGATGCCGTTTTCGTCGGCGACGGCAGACTGCGCAAAAAGCAACAGAGTGGACGTCAGGAGGGCTGCAGAAATAACTCTGCGTCGATGTGCTGGGACTGAGCGCTCGCTTTTCGCAGCAGCAAGCGCGGCTCTCACCGTCACATTGTGGCTCCAAAACTGGTCGCCTGAGAGTAGAACTGTACGCCATTGTGCGGCTTAGGCAAGTAGCAAGTTCAGCCATGACCCGATGGCCGAAAATAGATGAATGGATTGAGGGAAGCCACAGCGCAAATTGGATATGGCAGAGTCCGCGTGCGGCCCTGTGACAGACGGCTAGCTCCCGCGCACCACCCAGCCAAGGATCATCTCAAACAAAAGCCCCGGCGGTTTCCCGCCGGGGCTTTCCGTTAGGTCGTTAGACCGAACTTACCAGTTGCGCTGAGCGCGGAGGAGCAGAACGACCGAGTTCTGATCCTTGAGTTTGTAGGTCGCAGCCGGCTTGGCCGGGATCGCCGTCACAGCGGCCGGGGTGACGATACCGGCATACTTCTGGTCGAGATGGGTCCTCAGCCGAGAACGTCAGGTTCTTGACCGGGGTCCAGCGGGTGATGACACCCACCTGGCCGACGGCGAGGTCCGGGTTGCACGAGGTCACGCCCGCAAACCCAAGACCGATCACACCACCACCAGCACCACCGGCGCCGCAGAGCGTGGTCTTAGCCAAGGTGCCGAACTGCGCCTGAGCGTAGGCACCGTAGATCGCCGTGTTCCAGTAGGGATCCCAGTCCGCCTCTTCTGCAACGGCCTCGGCTGAAGCGTAGCGTGCGACCGGTCACGGAAGCGCCGCGGTGCCGGCAGCGTGGAATAGCGGTGGCTTCTTCAGAAGCGAAACCCTCCGCCTCGATTACCACGATGGCGTGGATTGAGTGAGACGCTCTACGCCAGTTGTGGTAGCATCTGTCCGGGAACAGGCATCTGCTGTCCCAGATCAACAAAAACGAGGAAAGCCATGAAGACGTTGGCCATGTCCGCTTTTGCTCTTGTCGCCATGTCGAATACGCCGGTGAATGCAGAGCCCATCAAAGTCGCAGCCGAAACGAGCAATGGCGCTAGGGTCCAATGCTCCCTGTCCAGTGGTGTGGGTCACAATTGCAGAAACGTTCTCAACTTCAAAACTTTCTACGAGTGCCAAGCCAACAGGATGGAGAGGGGCTGGACCAGCATTGAGAGCTCCAACTACTGCCGAACCCTCGACGTGAAATAACGACGGTTTCTGTTTGGACTCCAGGAGGCCGCCTCTGTTGGCGGCCTTTTTCGTACCAAGAGCCCGGCACCGAGACCGCCTCTGCGCCTCAGAGGCGCGATGACGATTGATCCCAATCTCATCGCGCTTGACCGACCATCGCTTGCTCTTCGACCGCGAGGGACAAGGCCAGCAAAAAAAAAGCCCCGGCGGTTTCCCGCCGGGGCCCTCTGTCAGGTCGTTAGACCGAACTTACCAGTTGCGCTGAGCGCGGAGGAGCATAACGACCGAGTCTTGGTCCCTCAGCTCATAGGTCGCGGCCGGCTTGGCCGCGGGACCGTTGATAGCCGTGGTGGTCACGACGCCAGCATACTTCTGGTCAAGGCGGGTCCAGGAGACGTCCGCCGAGAACGTCAGGTTCTTGACCGGGGTCCAGCGGGTGATGAGACCCACCGTGCCAAGCGCGAAGTCCGGATTGCAGGACGTCACGCCGGCAACACCCGAGATGATGCCCGCGGGTCCGCAGAGGAAGCCCTTCGCACCGCTGCCGAACTGAGCCTGAGCGTACGAACCGTAGATCGCCGTGTTCCAATACGCATCCCAGTTATGGGTGTACGCACCGCGGAAGCCCCAAGTCTTGATGGTTTCCTGCTGACCGCCCGTGACGAACACGGTGTCCGGAGCATTCGCCGCGGCCACGCTGGCGTAGGCAACGTTTGAGCTACCGTAAAGCGCGAACGAGCTACCCGCGAGGTTCTGGAAGTTGTAGCGGGTCGCACCATCGGTGTAGACGCCCTGGATGTTGATCACGTCACCCGCACCGGTCGGGATGTTCTTGATCGACAGAGCAAGCTGAACCGCCCAACCCCACTTGTCGTCGGGATGGCCCGTCGCCTCGGTTGCGCCGTAGTAGGCAACGTGGTTGTCATGCGCAGCCACCGACGCCTGGAAGAGACCCCAAGCCTGGTCGACACGGACCATACCCACGAGGTTCGGCGAACGCGAGCCACCGATGGCATTCGAACCATAAGCGGCGCCAGTCACGCCGCTGAGGCCCGCTGCACCGCTCAGGTTGAGGTTGCCGGCTTGCATGTAAGCCGTCGGATCTTCCGCCGAGAACGCCGCCGTGACGCCCTGGCCGAAGTCAGCAGTGTAGCTGAACTGGTTGATACCGGTGACCGTGCCGCTACCGCCGGCGAGACCGTCGAAGTTGTTGCCGGGATAGTTGGTCCAGGGCGCGTCGAACTGCGACACGGCCTTACCCATCGTGAAGCCAGCGAACTGGATGAAGGCGTAGTACACGCCGAGCGAACCGCCCGAGGTGCCGCCGTCGGTCGGGTTGATCGACGAGCCAACGAGGGCCGGCGCTGCACCCGAGGTGTTGAGGGCCAGCGTGCTGCTGTAGGCGGTCGTGCCAGTCGCGCTGCCGGTGCCGTTGTAGTTACCGGTCGTCCACGAGAACACGCCGTCGAAGAAGGTACGGACAACGCCGTATTCAGTCGCGGTGCGGGTGTCGATGTTCAGGTCTTCACGAGCGCGCGCCGTGTAGTAGTTCGTCAGGCGGTTGCGCCCGCCGTTGTTACCGCTGGACTGCCAGTTGATGTCGCTGTTCGTGTTCAGCGCGACTTCAGCGCGCAAATAACCACCCAGCTTGATGCAGGTGTCGGTGCCGGGGATGTAGTAGAAACCCGCACCGTACAGGGAGCAGATCTTCACGTATTCGACCGCTTTGGCCTTCACGGGGAGATCGGCTGCCTGCGCTCCGCCAACAGCGATCAGACCCGCTGCGGAACCGAGCAAAAGGCTCTTAACCAACTTCATGTTAAACCTCCAAGTTTGCCATAGGGAAGGTTCCGGATCCGCTGGGTGAAGACACCCTAAGGTTGGTTCCCTTGTCCCTTAAATTCACCGCTTAGTCGCTTCGCGCCTTCGGACACACCCGCTGAACGCGAGGGACTTAAGCGAACCACCTAAGACGGGACGACCTCGGGATGCCCCCCTCCGTCGCTCAGTCACAATTACCGAACGCCCTTGCACACACAACAACAGAACGCTTCAGAACGGGCCGATGGAGCGTGTTTTCCGGCGGGTGTTGCACAAATAACACGCAGATGTGATCAGAACGACTTTGTACCTCATTGAATCTACAGCGTTTTTTCGACGGGTTTCATTTGCCGTCCAAAGTTCCGGCACGGGCCCCCCACGCGCAGAGACGCTCTGTTGTGGGGCAGAGGCGTCCGAATCGTGGAATCAACCAAGGACCCGGCAGGGACCAAACCTTCGGGAACTCGCTGGCCTGATCAGCAAGCGGCCGCGACGGCCGTCCTCATCCGCGCGCTTGAACATCGATATGATCCGGCGGCAAGCCGGCCTGATGTCGTAGATACATAGCCTCGTAAGCCGTCTCGAGCCGCCTGGCGTAGAGCGCCGCATCAAACAGTGATGCGGTCAGGTGGTTCCCTTGCAGCCGTCCGCGAATATCCGCCAGCTTCTGCTTATCGAGCGCCAGCTCGATCGCGAGTGCTTCATAATCCGCACGCGTTCGCGTGATCAGCTCAGGCAGACCGACAGCGCTCAGCAAGCTCGCGGCCACGCGGCCGGCGAAACTATTCCCGCTATGGGTCACCACCGGCAGACCAGCCCACAACGCATCGCTGGCCGTCGTATGTGCGTTGTAGGGCAGCGTGTCGAGGAAGAGGTCGGCGAGGCGATGACGCGCCAGATGTTCCGATGAAGACGCAACGCGCCTTGCAAACACCAGGCGATCCGGATCGACGCCCCGGCCCTTGGCTTCCTTCCGCAGATTCGATTTTGCGATCTCGCCCACGTCGGACAGCCACAACACCGACTGATCCACGCTCTTCAAGATATTCATCCAGGAGCCAAAGACAGCCGGATTGATCTTGTAGGCATTGTTGAAGCAGCAAAACACAGTCCATTCCTGCCGCAAATCGTGATCGGCCCGATTGGGTGCAGCATCGTCGATCGTCGCGACGTGATTATCACGCGGCATGAAGCTGCCGGGCAGACGAACGACCTTCTCGTCGAAGAATTGGCTGTTTTGATCTGACAGCACGATGTGATCGGCAATGATGTAGTGGAAGAGCTCCCTGCTCCCCAGCGTTCCTGCAAAGCCAAGATAGTTGACGACGATCGGAGCCGGGCTGGACGCAAACAACGACAGCCTGGCATTGTGCGTATGGCCAGCAAGATCGACAAGAATATCGATCTGCGCATCGTCGATTGCTTTCAGGACTTCGCCGTCGAGCTTGTGCTCGCAATCGACAAAGCGATGAAACGACTTTTCGAGCCGCCTGCGCAGATCGCTGTTGTCGTCAGGACCGATCGAAAACGCATATGTCTCGAAGCGGTCGGGATCGTGACTCTCGAAAATCTCGGCAGTGAGATACCCGACCGGATGCTTGCGAAAATCAGGTGAAACATATCCGACCCGGATCTTGTCGTGGCGACGGATTTCACCCCCTGACCTCGTTTCGGAGAGATGCGGGAGCTTTGCCCTCACCCACGTCCTGGCGCAGCTGAGCTGATCATCGGGAGAATCTGTCAGAGACAGCAAAGCAAAGGGAGAACTATTGGCCTTCCCGAGCCGTACTGTTGCCGTCAACTGGCCGATCTCTTCGTCCAGATTGTCCCAATTGCACAGGTTCATCTTCGCAAGAAGACGCAAACCCTCGATGCCCTCGAGGTCAGGCCTGATCGACACCGCCTTGTCGAAGGCGATGAAGGCTTCGTCATGGCGCCCGAGCTCGGTAAAGACGTTGCCACGGCCAATCCAGGCCCCCTCGATGTCGGCCTTGATCGCGAGCGCCTTGTCATACGCGGCAAGAGCCTCTTCGTAGCGCTTCAGCCCCCACGCGACATTGCCACGACCGAGCCACGCCTCGGCGAGATCAGGCTTGATCGACAGCACCCGCCCATACGCCGCGAGCGCATCGTCACGGCGCTTGAGCTCAGTGAGAACATTGCCACGACCAAGCCAGGCTTCCGCCAGATCAGGGCGGATCGATAACGCCCTGTCATAGGCAGCCATTCCTCCCTCAGGATGTCGGTCAATCATACCATCGGTCCCGACATTGCAAGATGAGACCGTAGCGGCGTCGCGCGGCCGTCGAGGGACGAGCGAGCGTTTCAGCCCGGCAGCCTTCGCTGATTACGGCGACGCCTGGCGCGGCGGAGCGGCTCCTGGGCCGGCGAGCGAGTTATCCCGACTAAACTAATAAGAGCGCCTGTCCCGCAGTCTGACACGGGACCCCGTCGGCCAATCGGAGAGCGATCACCGCTCCATAGCTTGGGGCGAATCGCGGAAAGATTCAACCAAATCAACTGCTTGCAGGTCGATCACTTGAGAGAATCGGTCGGTGACAAAGGCAATTGTCCCCCGCTCAAGCCCACCCGCCGCTTGGTTTCGCAATTCGCTGGGAATATTCGAGCAAAAACACACGCTTCCAAATTGACCAGCCCAAGTAATTAGATGCATAAGGCTCGCACCGGAGAGGTGGCCGAGTGGCTGAAGGCAACGCTTTGCTAAAGCGTCATACGGTCTCAAGCTGTATCGAGGGTTCGAATCCCTCCCTCTCCGCCACCCCGCAGCAGAATCCGAGATCTGTGCGTTCCTTCACCTGACACGCGACGGTGGCCTCATGCCGCCCCGAATCCGGTTGGCGGAGCACGAGGGAACCTGATTCAGCGAAAATCAGCTTTCACCTGCGAAACGACGGCCAGGACGTGATCTCCGCTCAGTGGGCGGAAACCCATGCCCTCGCCTCGCGCTGGGCGGCCGAGATATCGGCGTCCGACATCTGCCCGGCGACTTCCCGGCGCAGCGTCACGGCGTCCTTGCGACCCTTGAGCGCGGCGAGGTTGAACCATTTGTGCGCGGCGACGAGATCGACGAGACCGGAGCGTCCGCTCGCCCAATAGAGGCCGCGCTCGAACAGCACGTCCGACAGCGCGTCTGCGTCGATCGGCGTCGCGGTCTCCAGATCGAAAGTACCCTGAAACATAACGCATCCCCTTTTTTTGTGCCGTCCCGTCCCCCGAGCCCGGCTCCCGTCCAATCAACTGTTCAACTCATCCCCGAGGCTTCTTGCCCGTGCCGTTTGCCGGCTTGTTGGAGGTAATGATGGCGGGCAAATTTGAATGGCAGTTTAAGTATCGCGATGAAGCAGACGTAAACGCGCCCGCGCCAGGCGCGTGCGACAAATGCAAGAAGTCCCTGTTTTGCAGGCACTTCTGCAATTCGTCAGATTCGGTTTACCTTGGGATTTTGGGAGAACGATAACCATCGCGCACGGAGACGCGCGTCCTGTGGTGATCCCGCCCGCTATCGTCACCGGATTCCTGAGACGACAATGGTCCCACGGGAAGCTGCGGCGTCCTGGATCGCCCGATCGGAGCCGGGCGATGACGCCGCGAATGGACCAGCGGCGCGCGAACAGCGAGCAATTGCGCCGCAGCCTTCCTGCTCGAGCAGGGCGCGCATATGGAGAAACATATGGCTGGAAGCTCGACTGCGGCCATCCTTCGAGACGCCCGCCTGCGGCGGACCCTCAGGATGAGGGATGAGGATGCGGCAGCAGCAACGCAGATGGGTGCAGCTGAGCCTCATCCTGAGGAGGCCGCGAAGCGGTCGTCTCGAAGGACGAGGCGCTCGCTCAGGCGCCGCTGAGACCTCATATGCGAACCCGCCTGCTCAACGGCAGAACGGCCATGCCGCGGTCAGATCAACAATGTGGGGATATGGGAATGCCGGCAATACCCCGGCCTCATGAGAACGAGGGCGTCGGCGAACACGTCAGGACCAGCTTCCACGTTGGCCCGAAGGCCACTTGTGAAATTGCGGAGCCCCTTACGGAGAACCGCACGAACGAAGAAAACTTGTTTCTTCTGCCGGACCGGCCTTTGGCGAGCGAACCCGCGAAAGAGAACGATCCGACCGTTGACCTGATGTCTCGCCGACACCCTCTATCGTCGACCAGAACCTTTTGAGAGGCGCTGATGACGTGCCGGCTCTCTAGGAGCCGGCAACTTCAAAAAGCGAAGTTACTTCTTCTTGGCGACCTTGCGGGTCTTCTTCGCAGTCTTCTTCACTGCGCTCTTCGCCTTCTTCGCCTTCTTTGCCTTCTTAGCTTTCTTGGCCATGTTGCCCTCCGATGTGTGAGATGGCTTAATCGCTGCATGCAGTCGGGGATCGAGTGCACACTCATCCCGAATACACCAACACAACGAAAAAAACAGCGTCTCGCTTAAAGAAGTGTTGACGACGCAACGCGCCTGCGCTTGGCGAACGCGATGCAAGCGGTCTGCATGACGTGTGCTTGCGATCGCGGAGAGTGCCCGCAGCATCGACCTTTGCGAGAGATGCGATTGCAGAAAAACGCTATGCAGAAAGTATTTTTTTGCGCGCGCGCATCGCGCGCGATCGTTGCAATGATGCATCCTGCCGATCGCGCGAGCGCCTCGCGAAGGCGTTTCGCGGACTCTGAGTCGCGACTTTTGGCAACGAAAATATTTTCATGATTAACGGCGCGAACGCTCGTCAGAGCGCGTGCAAGTCGCCGTTTTGCGCGAATCGCGTGACGGCGATTCGGTCGGCGTATCGCGTTCGATCGGGATGAAGTTCGTCGCCGAGGATGCGCGCGAGCGTCGCATCGCGAACCGAAGCGAGGTGACGACGCCCGTCCGTCACCTCGTTCGAACGCGCGAGGTCAGATGCCGAGCTTGGACTTGAGCAGCTCGTTGACGCTCTGCGGGTTGGCCTTGCCGCCGGATGCCTTCATCACCTGGCCGACGAACCAGCCGAGTGACTGCGGCTTGTCCTTGACCTGCGCCGCCTTGTCGGGATTGGCCGCGATGATGTCGTCGACAACCTTTTCGATCGCCGAAAGATCCGTGACCTGCTTCATGCCGCGGCTTTCGACCAGCGCGCGGGGATCGCCGCCCTCCTGCCAGACGATCTCGAACAGATCCTTGGCGATCTTGCCGGAGATCGTGCCCTCGCCGATCAGGTCGATGATCCCGGAGAGCTGTGCGGCATCGACCGGAGAGTCCGTAATATCCCGGCCTTCCTTGTTGAGACGACCGAACAGCTCGTTGATCACCCAGTTCGCGGCGACCTTGCCATCGCGCGCGCGGTTGGCGAGCTTCTCCAGCACGGTCTCGTAGAACACCGCGCTCTCGCGCTCGGCGACCAGCACGCTGGCGTCGTAGGCCGACAGGCCGAGATCCGCGACGAAGCGCGTCTTCTTCTGGTCTGGCAGCTCGGGCAGCTCAGCCTTCAGCTCGTCGACGAAGCTTTGCGAAAACTCCAGCGGCAGCAGGTCGGGATCGGGGAAGTAGCGATAGTCGTGCGCCTCTTCCTTGGACCGCATCGACCGCGTCTCGCCCTTGTTGGGGTCGTAGAGCCGGGTCTCCTGGTCGATCGCGCCGCCGTCCTCGAGGATTTCGATCTGGCGCCTGGCCTCGTACTCGATCGCCTGGCCGATGAAGGTGATCGAGTTCATGTTCTTGATCTCGCAGCGGGTGCCGAGCGGCGCGCCCGGCTTGCGCACGGAGACGTTGACGTCGGCGCGCAAGGATCCTTTCTCCATGTCGCCGTCGCAGGTGCCGAGATAGCGCAGGATCGAGCGCAGCTTGGTCACATAGGCCTTGGCCTGCTCGGCGTCGCGGATGTCGGGCTTCGAGACGATCTCCATCAGCGCCACGCCGCAGCGGTTGAGATCGACATAGGACATGGTCGGCGACTGATCGTGCAGCAATTTGCCGGCGTCCTGCTCCAGATGCAGCCGCTCGATGCCGATCGTGGCGGTCTTGCCTCCGTCCAGTTCGACCACGACCTCGCCTTCGCCGACGATCGGCGACTTGTACTGGCTGATCTGGTAGCCCTGCGGCGAGTCCGGATAGAAATAGTTCTTGCGGTCAAACACCGAGCGCAGATTGATCTGCGCGTTCAGCCCGAGGCCGGTCCGGACAGCCTGTCTGACGCATTCCTCGTTGATGACGGGCAGCATGCCCGGCATCGCCGCGTCGACCAGCGACACATGCGAGTTCGGTTCGCCGCCGAACGCGGTGGAGGCGCCGGAGAACAGCTTCGCGTTCGACGTCACCTGAGCGTGGACCTCCAGGCCGATGACCATCTCCCAGTCACCGGTTGAGCCCTTGAGAAGCTTGTGGGGTGCGGCAGGTGCGTTCATGGCTTGACTGGTTCCTTTACTGGTCCCTTGACCGCTCGCGCTTCACCGGCTTCGAGAAGCCCGTTGAGCGACCGAAGCACATCGGCCGGCTGGCGCAACGCGATCTCGCGGCGGCCCATCACCTCAATCTCTCCGAACAGCGCGTCGACCTCCGGCGAGGAGGCGAACACGAAGCCGTCGAACGACGTGCTCTGCTCCTCGAAATCGCTGGAGATCTCAACGCGGTAGCCGTGCGCCTTGAGACGATCGACGACCTCGTCATGGAGGGCCTGCGAATGGGTTGCGATGAAGAGATAATCGACGCGGCGCTTGGCGAGCACGCTCTCCGCGCCTTGCAGCATCTCGACCTCGAAGGCCTGGATATCGGCATGCAAGATGTCGAGATGCTTGATCTTCCTGTCCCTGAAGAAGGCGTCGACCTCGAATTTGCCCTTGCCGACGAAGGCCTTGACGAATTCGGCCCGCAGTCCGTTGCGCGCGAAATTATCCTGACCGGTCTTCAGGCAAGCGGGATCCGGCTCGACCAGGATGACCTCTGCCTTGGGCCGCGCCTTCTTGAGCCACATCGAATAGTGGCCCCAATAGGCGCCGAGCTCGATCATCGAGGGCGCCTCGCCCAGCCGCTTCAGCAATTCCTGGAAGACATATTCTTCCAGCGGCTCGTGGACGCCGCGATTGATGATGAGCACACTGCTGAAAGGTCCGTAATAGGCTCCGGGCCCGATGCCCGGAACCTTCAGGCCGTTATGCAGATAGACCTGGTCGCCTTCGACGAGGCCGGCCATCGGGACGCGCTCGATCAGGAGGTTGAGCGGATCGGAAACGATCTCGCGAAAACGGCCGAATAAATCCTCCGGCTTCGCTTTCGGACCCGTGAAACCAGGCTCGCTCATGCGGATGCACTCCCACCCAGCGTATCGGCGATGCGCTGCCATTCTGCTTCAAGCGAATCCGTGGCCACGGGCTGGCCAGCCTGGCGGTACCAATAGCCGGCATTGCCGAGGTCGCCCTCGACCCGGTGCAGATAGGCGTGCACCCAGGCGGCCTCGCGGCTGCTCTCGTCCTGGACGATTCTGTGCGCCTGGTCCCAGTCGCCTTTGGCGGCCCACCACAGTGCGGCGAGCGGCGCGCTGAGATCCGGCGGCGGCGCGGCGCCGTCGAGGCTGCCGATAAACGCCGCCATGTTCACCACCATTTCACTGGCGTGAAGCGGCCGGCGGCCTGCTCGATCACCTCGCCGAGCGAGAACAGCGTCTCCTCGTCGAAGGGACGGCCGATCAACTGCAGGCCGAGCGGCAGGCCCTGCGCGTCCGTGCCGGCGGGCACCGCGATGCCCGGCAGGCCCGCCATGTTCACCGTCACCGTGAAGATGTCGTTGAGGTACATCTCGACAGGGTCCGCGCCGCCCTTCTCGCCGATGCCGAAGGCCGCCGACGGCGTCGCCGGCGTCAGGATCGCGTCGACGCCCTTGGCGAAGCAATCCTCAAAGTCCTTCTTGATCAGCGTGCGCACCTTCTGGGCGCGCAAATAATAGGCGTCGTAGTAGCCGGCCGAGAGCACGTAGCTGCCGATCATGACGCGGCGCTTCACCTCGGCGCCAAAACCTTCGGCGCGGGTGTTCTCGTAGAGCTCGTTGATGTTGCGGCCCTGCTCGCGCAGGCCGTAGCGCACGCCGTCATAGCGCGCGAGGTTGGAGGACGCCTCCGCCGGCGCCACGATGTAATAGGCCGGCAACGCGTATTTGGTGTGTGGCAGTGACACTTCGACGAGTTCGGCTCCTGCCGCTTTCAGCCAGGCCGCGCCCGCTTCCCAAAGCTTTTCGATCTCGGCCGGCATGCCGTCGAGCCGGTATTCCTTGGGAATGCCGATCTTCATGCCCTTCACGGACTTGCCGATCGCGGCCTCGTAGTCCGGCACAGCCATGTCGACCGAGGTCGTGTCCTTCGGATCGTGGCCGGCCATCGAGCGCAACAGCATCGCGGCATCGCGCGTGCTGCGCGCGATCGGACCGGCCTGGTCGAGCGAGGAGGCAAAGGCGACGATGCCCCAGCGCGAGCAGCGGCCATAGGTCGGCTTGATGCCGACCGTTGCGGTGAACGCCGCCGGCTGGCGGATCGAACCGCCGGTGTCGGTCGCGGTGGCGCCCATGCAGAGCAACGCGGCCACGGCGGAGGCCGAGCCGCCAGACGAGCCGCCCGGCACCAGCGTCGCGTTGCTTCCGTCGCGCCGCCAGGGATTGCCGACCGGGCCGAAGCACGAGGTCTCGTTCGACGAGCCCATCGCGAACTCGTCATTGTTGAGCTTGCCCAGCATCACCGCGCCGTCGCGCCACAGCTGCGAGGTGATGGTGGACTCGTAAGTCGGCACGAAATTGCCGAGGATTTTCGAGCACGCCGTGGTGCGCACGCCCTTCGTCGCGAACAGGTCCTTGATGCCGAGCGGAATGCCGGCGAGCGGCCCCGCGTCGCCCTTCCCGATCCTGGCGTCCGCCTCGCGCGCCATGGTCCGCGCCTGGTCCGGCGTCTCCATGACGAAAGCATTGAGCACACGCGCGGCTTCGATCGCGTTCAGATGCGCGTCGGTCAGCTCGAGGGACGTGAAAGTCTTGGCCGCAAGGCCCTTGCGGGCCTCGGCGAGCGTCAGCGATGTCAAATCGGTCATTTATTGATCGGGCTGCAGAAGAACGGAGACAGGGACTTGTCGTTGGCCGGGTCGTCTTTTTTGGCGGACGCTTTGGCCGCCGCCTCGATCTCGTCGAGCACGGCATTGACGGCGACATTGGGGTCGGCGGCCTTGCCCTGCCGCTCCATCTTGTCGAGATAGTTCATATAGGCCTGATAGGCCTTCTCGTCGTCGCAAAGCATGCACATCGGACCACGTCCTAAGACTCTTTAGTTTGACGCGTATTCTTTACGCGAACCGGCTTCCACTTCGCTCGAAAACGCTATGCAAGTTACTCGACGACCTTCGGCACCAGAAAGAAGTGACCTTCGGTCGCGGGCGCGTTGGCAACGATATCGTCGGCGATCTCGCCGTCATTGACCAAATCCTGCCGCTTCTTCATCTGCATCGGGGTGACCGAGGTCATGGGCTCCACACCCTCGACATTGACCTCCGAGAGCTGCTCGACAAAGGCGAGCATGGCGTTGAGCTCGCCCTGCAGATGCGGAACCTCGCCCTCGGAAACCGCAATGCGCGCCAGATGCGCGATGCGGCGGACGGTAGCGGCGTCGACGGACATTATATAAGGCCTCTCACGGCAAAACCTAAGTGCCGTATAGCAGAGGCCGCTTTTGCGCCGCAACCGGCGGCGGGGACCTATCCGGCGAGAGCTTTCAGGCGAGCCAGGGCCGTTTTGGCGAGATCCCGGGTCAATTCGGCTGCCGGGACCTCGCGGCCGAGGGCGATCGCCTGTCCGGCCCAGAGATTGGTGAAATCTACCCTGCCCTGCTTTTCGGCAGCCGCCTTCAGCGGTCCCAGCGCCGTTGCGGCATGGGGAAATGGCGGCGCGTCCGGCGAAATCGGGCCGGCCTCGCGCATCAGGCGGTTCTGGACGCCGCGCGCCGGCCGCCCGGTCATGACATTGGTGATAACGGTGGAATCATCCCGCCCCTCGGCGAGCGCCGCGCGTGCCGCTGCACTGACTTTGGATTCCGGACAGCGCAGATAGGCACTCCCGATCTGCACGCCGGCCGCGCCGAGCGCGAAGGCGGCTGCAATGCCGCGGCCATCCGCAACGCCGCCGGCCGCAATCACCGGGACCTTCACCGCGTCGACCACCTGCGGCACCAGCGCGAAGGTGCCGGGCTGTTCCGAGATCTTGTCGGTCAGGAACATGCCACGATGACCGCCGGCCTCCGCGCCTTGTGCGATCACCGCGTCAGCGCCGTGCTGCTCGAGCCAGACCGCTTCCCTCACCGTGGTCGCCGAGGAGATGACGAGACATCCGGCCGCCTTGACCCGCTTGAGCAGCGCGGCCTCCGGCAGGCCGAAGTGGAAGCTGACGATCTCGGGCTTCAGCTCCTCCACGACCTCGCAGAAGCCGGCGTCGAACGGCGCGCGGTTCGCGGCATTGATGGGTGCGGCGGGATCGAGGCCATGCTCATTGTAGTAGCCCGCGAGGCGCTGCTTCCAGCGCGCCTCCGCCTCGGCTGTGAGCTCGACCGGTGTGTGGCAGAAGAAATTCATGTTCACCGGCGCGGAGACGCGCTGCCGGATGATGTTGACCTGCTCGCGTGCCTTGTCCGGCGACAGCATCGCGCTCGGTAGCGAGCCGAGCCCCCCGCCTTGCGCAACGGCGATCACCAGCTCCGCGTCCATCACGCCAGCCATCGGCGCCAGCACGATCGGGAATTCGGTCTTGAAGAGATCGATCAGTCGACGGTTCGGCCACATGGTTGTTCTCTCGCAGTTTAGGCGGACACGCTGGAATTTCGCCGGCCGGTTAGCAGTTGCTCGGCCTCGGTCGCAATCCGTTCGACGATTTCGGCGGCGGACGGAATATCATGGATCAGGCCGACAGCCTCGCCGGCAAAGACCGCGGCGACCTCGAAATTGCCCGCGGCCTTTGCCGCGGCATATTCGACGGTCACCTCGGCGGCGCGCTGCATCAGCTCGATCTCGCGGCCCGTCCAGCGCCTGATATGATCGTTGACCAGCGTTCGCGCGGTGAACGGGGCCGGCCAGAACAGGCTGCGCGACCAGTCGACGATGACGCCGCGCACCGTGTCATTGGGATCAGCGTCGCGAATGCGCTGCTTGGCTTCCTCCGCGCCATTGGCCTCCACGCTGGCATAGAAGCGCGTGCCGATCAGCACGCCGGAGGCGCCCAGCATCATCATTGCGGCCAGCCCGCGACCATCGGCAATTCCGCCGGCGGCAACCACCGGCACCCGCCCGGCCGCGAGATCGACGATCGCAGGTACGATATCGACGGTGGTGCGCGATGCGCCGTGGCCGCCGGCTTCGGTACCCTGCGCGATCAGGATGTCCGCACCGGCGTCGAGCGCCTGCTTCGCCATGTCCTCGCTCTGCACCTGGCAGATCAAGCGCACCCCGCACGTCCTGATGCGCGCTGCAAATGGCGCGGGATCGCCGAATGACAGCATGATCGCTTGCGGATTGGCGTCGAGTGCGATGTCGAGAAGTCTTGGTTTTTTTGCGAGGCTCCAGGTGATGAAGCCGATACCGAACGAAGCAGAGCCGCTCAGTTGCCTGGTCTCGGCCTCGAGCCGCTCCTGATCGCCGTAGCCACCACCCAGGATCCCGAAGCCGCCGGCCTCGCTGACCGCCCGCGTCAGCCGGCTGCCGGCGATCGTGTCCATTGGAGCCAGCAGGATCGGATGTTTGATCCCCAGGAGCTGGGTCAGCGGCGTGATGATCGGCATGGCTCCTCCGCTCTCGACACGAACATTAGTCCAGAATACCATTCTCTAAAATTGAATTCTAACGAACGCTACCATCTCAAAAGAGAAACGATATTATGGAACTCAGCGACATCCAGACCTTCGCTGCCGTCGCCCGCACCGGCGGCATCACCCGCGCGGCCGAAGAGCTCAACACGGTGCAGTCGAACGTGACCCAGCGCGTGAAGGCGCTGGAGGCGGAGATCGGTACACCGCTGTTCGAACGCCATAGCCGCGGCATGACCCTGACGGGCGCGGGCAAAAGGCTGTTGCCTTACGCGCAACGGATGTCCGCGCTCGCGCGCGAGGCCGTGCTCGCGGCCTGCGACGACGGCGAGCCCAAGGGACCGCTCGCGATCGGCTCGATGGAAACGACCGCGGCGGTGCGGCTGCCGCCGCTGCTGGCCGATTTTCATCGCCGCTTTCCCGCCGTCCGGCTGAGCCTGCGCACCGCGCCCACCGCCGACCTCGTAGCGTGCGTGCTCGAAGGCACGCTCGACGGCGCCTTCGTCGCAGGTCCGATCGCGCATGCCGATCTCACCGCGACAAGCGCGTTCCGCGAAGAGCTGGTGCTGGTCAGTGCGCGGCGCTGGGCCACGCTCGCCGAGTTGCGTGCCGGCACGCCGGAATCCGGCCCGACCGCGCTGACGTTCCGCACTGGCTGCACCTACCGGCAGCGGCTGGAACAGATCTTTGTCGAGTTCGGCTGGCCGTCAGCCGCACGCTTCGAGCTCGGCACGCTCGACGGCATGATCGGCTGTGTCGCCGCCGATATGGGTGTGACGCTGCTGCCGCGCGCCGTGGTCGAACGCAGCGCGATCAATGGCAGCGTGTCGATGCACGCGCTGAGCCATTCGCACGCGCAGGTCGAGACGCTCTTCATCCAGCGTCGTGCCGGACATCAAACCAGCGCGCTGAACGGGTTTTCCGCCTGCCTGAAGCAGGACGACGAATTCATCGCGGCCTGAGACCCCAGCGCCGCAGTGGCCCAGATCGCCTCGACCACGTCGAACGGCTAGGCCCCTTGCAGGAAGCCTTAAGCCGAACCGGGCACGCAGGACATGGCGAACAGCACCACGAACCATTGGCTGCGGTGTTCCAGGGACCAGCATCGCCGTCACGGCGAACATGCGATCCCGGCAGCCCCCGCAACTCGGTCTCCTCGACAATTCGTTCGACCCATAGTAGGGCAAGGCCATGGATTGGCGGCTTAAAGCACTTGCGTTCCGTGCGCTCGATCTCCCCGGCGGGGCTCAGGCGCACTACTTCTTGCAGCGCCACCTGGCCTCGCCGAGATGCTACGCTTGATGCTCTTGCCGGAATCGCCCGGCGCGTTGTAGCGGACTACAGTGCCGTGAGCGATGCGCTTCCTGGATCGGTCTTGGAAATCGGCGCCGGACGCGATCTGGCCGTTCCTATCGCCCTCAGGGCGCTTGGCGTGCCGAAGATCATCGCATGCGACGTCGAGCGGCTGGCGAAGCTAGATCTGATCCGGCATGCAGGAAGCAGGCTCGGCGGCAAGTTCGAGACTTGGGATGACCTTGCGCGGTCGGGGATTGAGTATCGGGCCCCTTACTATGTGAACGATGACGGAACGAAAGTGGATTGCTCCTGCTCGAACGAGGTTCTGGAGCACGTGCCGGCAGACCAGCTTGTAACCCTTCTCAAGGGATTGCGCGCCGTCACCAATGGCCTCACGACGCATTCAATCGACTATAGCGACCATTATGCCAGGTCGGACAAGTCAGTTTCGAGACTGAACTTCCTCCGCTATTCGGATGAACAGTGGCGACCGTTCAACAGTGGCAAGCAGTACGTCAATCGGCTGCGCCACAGCGACTACTTGCGACTATTCCGCGAGGCAGGATTCCAGATACGGGAAGAGAGCTCGGTGATTGGTGAGCCGCCACCGGGCTTGGAGGTTGCAGAGCAATTCAGGCGCTATGAGCCGCCCGATCTATTCGCAATTAAGGGGCGCATCGTCGCCGTCTGAGCCGCCTTTCGTGCGGCTTTTCCATTTTGTAGCACCGCAGCGCGACGCGTGATATGCGCTAGTCCCATGCCGGCTCTTATCCTGCCTCTCGTCGATGCTGCAACCCACTGGCCGGAACGCGGCGGCTTGGTCGGCCTTGATCTGGGTACCAAGACCATTGGCGTTGCCGTGTCCAATCCGGACCGCCGGTTGGCGACCGGCGTCGAGACCATCCAGCGCAAGGCGTTCAAGCAGGATGCCGCCCGGCTGCTCGCGATTGCCAGTGAACGCAAGGCCGTCGGCTTCGTGCTCGGCCTGCCCATCAACATGGACGGCAGCGAGGGCCCGCGCGCGCAATCGACCCGGGCGTTTGCCCGCAACCTCGCTGGCCTGACCGCGCTGCCGATCGGCCTCTGGGATGAGCGTCTATCGACTGCCGCGGTCGAGCGCGAATTGATCGGCATGGACGTCAGCCGCGCCAAGCGCGCCGAAGTGATCGACGAGCACGCCGCGATCTTCATCCTGCAAGGCGCGCTCGACCGCCTCGCCAATCTGCGCGCAGCCCCGGGGCCTGACTGATCCATGGCCGTCGTGATCGCGGCGCTCCTCCCCGTCTTTATCCTGATCGTGCTCGGCGTGGTGCTAAAGCGCACGCTGATGCGGCTCGATACGCAATGGAACGGGCTGGAGCGGCTGACCTATTTCGTGCTGTTTCCGATGCTGCTGATCCAGACGCTGGTGAAGGCCGACCTGTCCAAGGTCCCGGTCGCAGGCGTCGGCGGCGCGCTGCTGCTCTCGGCGCTCGCGATGTCGCTGCTCTGCCTCGCGCTCCGCCCGGCCCTGTCGCGGCTCGATATCGACGGCCCCGCCTTCACCTCGATCTTCCAGGGCGCGATCCGCTGGCAGACCTATGTGGCGCTGTCCGTCTCCGCCAATATGTTCGGCGAGGTCGGGCTGGCGCTCGCCTCCGTCGCGATGGTGGCGATCATTCCGCTGGTCAACGTCCTCAGCGTCGCGGTGCTCGCCCACTACGCAGCGCCGAAGAAGCAATCCGCGCGCACCGTTGTCATGACGGTTGTTCGCAATCCCCTGATTTGGGCCTGCGTGATCGGCCTCGTCATCAACGTCGTCCATCTGCCGTTGCCGAAGATCTGGCATGAGGTGGCAGATGCACTTGGCCGCTCCTCGCTCGCCATCGGCCTGCTCGTCACCGGCGCCGGCCTGCATCTTGAAGGCCTGCTCCGCCCCAGCACGGGCGCCGCTATCGGCGTGGTGTTCAAGCTGGTGCTGATGCCCGTGATCGCGCTGGGGCTCGCCGTCTGGTTCGGACTGTCCGGCGACAGTCTCGCGATCGTCGCGATCTGCGCCGCGGTGCCGACCTCGACCAGCGCCTATGTGCTGGCCCGCCAGATGGGCGGCGATGCCCCGCTACTGGCGCAGATCATCACGCTGCAGACGATTTTGGCGGCGATCACGATGCCGATCGCGATCGCGCTGGTGGCCTAACTCCCCAACCACATCGTCAGCACCACCGCCGTCAGATTGTTCAGCGCATGCAGCACGATCGTGAGCCACAGTGAGTTGCTGCGATAGCGCATGTAGCCGAACCAGAGGCCGATGGAGAAGACCTCGGCGAGGAAGTACAGGTCGTATTGCAGGTGCACGACGGTCCACAGCAGCGACGACAGGATGATCGCGCCGGGGACGCGCAGGAAGCTCGCCGACCAGCCGCGGTAGAGGAAGCCGCGCGCCAAAACCTCTTCGGACATCGGCGCCGCCACGCTGAAGGCGAACAGCAGCATCACGGCGGCGTCCTTGTCACGGCCGGATTTCAACAGATCGGTCATGAAGCCCGGCGTCGCCTCGCGGCCGAGACTCCGCGACATCGTCTCCCAGGCCACCACGATCAGAATCAGCCCGACGGCGCCGAACAGGAGTTGCTTCCATGACGGCCAATACAACGCGAGATAGTCGACGAAGGACGCCTTCTTGATGCGGATGGCCAGCCACACGGCGGCCAGCGTCGCCGGCAGGCCCATCGTGACCGAAAACGCGAGCGACGCCGGCTCGCCACCGACGTGCTGCAGTGATGCGAGGTCGATAGGGTCGCGGGCGACCCAGACCAGATAGACGATGGCCCCGATCTGCCCGACGAACATGGCTGCGAAGATAGCGATGCCCCACAGCGCCGTGCCCCAGAATTTCCAGACCCGCGGCGCCGGCGTCTCGATGAGCGGAGGATGATCGGGATTGAGGGAGTCCATTAAAGCGCTTTCGTTTGAGAGGCTCACGGCAGCGCCCGCTCCAGCAGCGCGCGCACATCGCCGCTCTCGAGCTCGACCGCGCCGTACATGCTGGCGTGATTGGCGGCGAGGCGTGTGGCGGAGAACAGTTCGGCTTGGCGCGGCGACACGCCGTTGAGCGCGGCGGCGGCCGCAAGCAGCGCCAGCTTCTCGACCGCAAGGCGGGCAACGCGCTCGCCGTCCGCGCGCCGGAAGGTCTTGCCGATGAACGAGACGGCCTCGCCTGCCCCTGGCAGACCGTTCGTTTCGGCAGCAAGCGCTTGCAGCACCGCCATCGCCGCCTCCGGCTCGCGCGACAGCGCGCGCAGCACGTCGAGGCACATCACGTTGCCCGAGCCCTCCCAGATGGCGTTGACGGGAGCCTCCCGGTAGTGGCGCGCCAGAATGCCGTCCTCGACATAGCCGTTGCCGCCGAGGCATTCCATGGCTTCGTAGAGGAACGGCGGCGCGCTCTTGCAGGTCCAGTATTTGATCGCAGGCGTCAGCAGCGGCATGTAGGCGGCCTCCGCCGGATCGTACGGCGTCCGATCGAAGGCGCGACAGAGCCGCATCACCAACGCCGTGCTCGCCTCCACATGGAGCGCCATGTCCGAGAGTACGGCTTGCATCAGCGGCTGATCGGCCAGACGTTTCTGAAACACGCTGCGGTGCCGGGCGTGATGCAGCGCGTGGGCGAGCCCCGAGCGCATCAAGCCGACCGAGGCGATCGCGCAATCCTGCCGCGTCAGTTGCACCATCTGGATGATGGTGCGGATGCCCTTGCCCTCGTCGCCGACGGCTTCCGCATAGGCACCGACGAACTCGACTTCGGACGACGCATTGGAGCGGTTGCCGAGCTTGTCCTTCAGCCGCTGGAACTGGATCGCGTTCACCGACCCATCCGGCGCGAAGCGCGGCATGAAGAAACAGGTCAGTCCCTGGTCTGCCTGGGCCAGCACCAGGAAGGCGTCGCACATCGGCGCCGACATGAACCATTTGTGGCCGGTGATGCGGTAGGCGCCTCCGTCGCGCACCGCGCGCGTCATGTTGGCGCGCACGTCGGTGCCGCCCTGCTTCTCGGTCATGCCCATGCCGAGCGTCATACCGCGCTTCTCCCACCACGGCGCAAAGCTGGGATCGTAGCTTTTCGTCGACAGCACCGGCATCACCTTGGCGAGCAGATCAGGCTGCATCGCCAGCGCCGCCACGGAGGCGCGCGTCATCGTGATCGGGCAGAGATGGCCGGTCTCGACCTGCGCGGCCATGTAGAATTTTGCCGCGCGGATGACCTCCGCGGCATCGCCCGCGGGTCTTCCATCCGCGGTCCAAGTCGAATTGTGCACGCCGGCACGGGCGCTGTGGGCCATCAGTTCATGATAGGCCGGATGAAACTCGACCTGGTCGCGCCGATTGCCCTTGGCATCGAAGGTGCGCAGCTTCGGCGTGTTCTCGTTCGCGACGCGCCCCCGATCGGCCATCGCTGCCGAGCCCCAATGCTTGCCGAACTCCGAGAGCTCCGGTTCCGCGGCCGCAGCGCCATTGGTCCTGACCGCCGCGACCAGCGGCTGGTCCGCGGCGAACAGATCGACGTCCTCGAACGGCGGTGACTGGTTGAAGACCTCGTGGGTCGCGAAGCTGGGCTGGGTCATCTCGTGTCCTCGGCGCGGAATCAGTTCCGCCGCGGCTGGATCGGGAAATCATAGGCCGCCCCTCCCGCCCCCGGCAGTGAAAAGTGCCACCACTCCTTCGCATAGTTCACAAAGCCTTGCCTCGCCATCGCAGCCACCAGCCGCTTGCGCCAGGCGCGCTGATCCGGACTGATCGTCGGTCCGGCGGTGTGCCCTTTCACGTCGGTGCAGTCATAGCCGGTGCCCATGTCGACGCTGCCCTCCGGCAGTCGCGCCTCGACCGGCGCCGTGCAATCAGCGTAGGCCTTTGACGGGTCGTATTTGCCTGAATTGTCCGCCTTGAGATCGACCAGCGTGAGATCGAGCGCCGCCCCCGTCGAATGCTGCGAGCGGCTTGCGATGTAGCCGAGGCGGAACAGCTCGGTCTTGGGAATTTTGGGATTGTAGCGCCGCTCGGCGGCCGTCTCGTGGCCGTTCTGCGACCACCTGACCATGTCGAGCGAGGCCCGCGCCGGCCGGTAGCAGTCGAACATCTTCAGCGAGAGATTTTGCGCCGCCAGTTCCTGCTGCACCGCTTTCAGCCGCAGCCCAACCTCCCGCTTCACCACGCACTCGCCGGCCCCGTAGCCGGCGAGCGGACGGCCGACGAAATTGTTCGAGGTGGCGTAGCGAATGTCCTGGATGATGCTGGGATCGATGTCGTGCAAATAGACGAAACCGCCCGGGAGCGATTGGGCGTGAACGTATGAGGTCGACAGAATTGCAACAAGCGCAGTCAGAATCGATTTGGCCAAAAGCGTTCGAACTCCCCCAGTCTCGGACGCGAGCACAAGAGCGAACTCGAAGTCACGTGGCTCGATCGCGCGAACGCTGGCGTCATTGAACCGATGAAACTTGACCAATTCGGCGAACCACGCTGCGTTTCGCTCGATCTGGCCTACGGCTGCGGCGAGAGATGCCTCGGTAGAGGTTCTGAAGCCTTTACCCGCATGCCTTTCTCGGCTTTCTGGATCGCACGCTCCGCCTCGCCCAGGGCCGAGAGAATGTCCTCGTCAACGTGGGTTGAACCGACGATCTCCGGCTTGCGATCCACCCAGAGTTTCTTCGCCAGCCATCCCGTAAGCACGGCACCTACCGTGACCCCTACCGGGAAAAGCAAGGCGATCACTTGGTTGGTGGTCATCGGAGACCTCCCAGGAAAACGTGTCCAGCCAAGTGTACGGCGAAACCGAACACGACGCAAACCGTACCGATCCCAATCAATAGACCGGTGTCCGTGCCTGGCGGCAGAATGTTGAAGATGAACTGAGCCGCGGGCACGAAGGTTCCGGCCGTCATGATGGCTGCAGCCAATGTATTGAGCCAGTTGGCAATGAGATTGAGGTGTTCGTTGCGGGATATCGTCGGACGTCATTGATTGCGTATCCAGCTCGCTTTTGGATTGCTGAACATATCCGAGAAACCCAAAAGATGTAGGGCCTCAGGATCGAAATACAGGGCCATCCTGCTTGGGCCATAACTGCCTCGGCAGGTCACCGGCGTGCGATGGCGCTCCGGATTTGCCGATTGCGCTGCTCTTGCTTCGCCTCGCCTTGGACTGACGACGAGGTACAGATCGGGGGATAACTCCCCGCCCCGGCATTGGCCCGTTCCCCCCCCGCCCTCCCCCCCGATAGCTCGCGCGTTAATGACCTCGCAATCGACCGTCGTCCACGGTCCCCGGCAATTGCTGGGCCTCGAGGGCCGTTGCGCGGCCGCCCG
>NZ_JBVVPN010000001.1:384171-457662 GCF_055811035.1 Bradyrhizobium sp. MI1.10 | reverse complement strand
GCGCCATCCGAGGCCGCACAAAAAAATACCCCATATCGAGCCTCACTCCCGCTCGGCCAATTAAGCAAAGCCCTCGCAAGCGGGAGCGGTAAGAACCCCCGCAGCCATCCCGTTGTTATCCGGCCTTATTTTTCCTGCTCTGGACGGAGCCGGCGACCGATGGTTAATCGCGTCTTAACCTCGCCCTATCTATGGTGAACTGAACCGCTTCCCGTCGGCGCCTTGCTGCGACCGGCTGTTCCAAGAGTGCTGGCGTCCAGAATGGCTATGACCGCTTCATCCCGTGCGCCGCAGGACAGTGGAAGCTCCGATAGCGAACGCTCTCCCTTCGTCCGGCTGAACGAGCTGCTGGCACCCCATCAGCCCGGCAAGCCGTTGATTTCGCTTGCCGTCGGCGAGCCGCAGCATCCCGTGCCCGACTTCGTCGGCCCGGTACTGGCCAAGCACATCGCCGATTTCGGCCGTTACCCCGCGAACAAGGGCACCGACCCGTTCCGCAAGGCTGCCGGCGCCTGGCTGTCGTCGCGGTTCAAGCTGCCGCGCACCCTCGATCCCGAGAGCGAGATTCTCGTCCTCAATGGCAGCCGCGAAGGCCTGTTCCTCGCCGCGATCGCGGCCGCGCGCTATGTCGGCCCGCGTCCCGGCAAGCCGGCGATCCTGATGCCGAACCCGTTCTATCCGGTCTACGGCGCCGGCGCCCGCGCCGCCGCTTGCGAGCCGGTCTACCTGCCGACCACGGCTGAGAACGGCTTCCTGCCCGATCTCGACGCCATCGACGAGGCGACGCTGGCGCGCACGGTGGCGTTCTATCTGGCTTCGCCCGCCAACCCGCAGGGCTCGGTCGCCTCGCGCGATTATTTCACGCGCCTGAAGCAGCTCGCCGACCGCTACGGCTTCGTGATCCTCAGCGACGAGTGCTATTCGGAGATCTACACCCGCGAAGCGCCCGGCAGCGCGCTCGAATGCGCCGGCCCTGATTTCACCCGCGTGGTTGCGTTCCAGTCGCTGTCGAAGCGCTCCAACCTGCCGGGCCTGCGCGTCGGCTTCGCCGCCGGCGACAAAAAACTCATCGGCATGTTCCTCGAGCTGCGCAATATCGCGGCGCCGCAGGTGCCGGTACCGCTCCAGCATGTCGCGACCGTCGCTTACGGCGACGAGGCGCATGTCGAGGAGAACCGCAGGCTCTACCGGATCAAGTTCGATCTCGCCGACCAGATCATCGGCAATCGCTACGGCTATCGCCGGCCCGATGCCGGCTTCTGCGTCTGGCTCAACACGTCCGAAATCGGCGACGACGTGTCTGTGTGCCTGAAACTCTTCAAGGAAGCAGGCGTGCGCGTGGTGCCCGGCAGCTATCTGGCGCGGCTCCAGCCCGACGGCTTCAATCCCGGCGCAGGCTACATTCGCCTTGCGCTGGTGCAGGATGGCGAGACTACGGCGCAGGCGCTGCACCGCCTGGTCGAGACTCTGGGTTAGGCGGGGCCCGTGAGCATGTCGACAATCGAACGTGTCATTCCCTTGGTCGGCCATCTGCCGCCCTCGATCCGCGAGGGGTTGGCGCGGCGCGTGCGCGAGCTCAGCGGTCTCGGCCTGATCGCATTGTCGGGCGTCGCCTCGGCGGCGCTGATGACCTGGTCGGTGCAGGATCCCAGCCTCAGCCACGCAACGTCGCGGCCGATCCGCAACATTCTCGGCTATGCCGGCGCAATCGGCGCCGACCTTGCGATGCAGATCCTCGGGCTCGGCGCGATCATGCTGGTCCTGACGATCGCGGTCTGGGGGTGGCGCATGCTGACCCATCGCCCGTTCGACCGCGAGGCGCTGCGGCTCGGCTCCTGGATTCTCTGCACGGTGATCGCGGCGGGCTTCGTCAGCTGCTGGCCACATGGCGGCGCCTGGCCGCTGCCGACAGGCCTCGGCGGCGTGGTCGGCGATGCCTTGGTTCGCGCGCCCGCGGTGATCTTCGGACCGCCGGGCATGATCTATCGCATCGTGCTCGGCACGATCCTGTTCGCGGCGATGGCGGCGACCTTCCTGATCGCCTGCGGCCTCGGCGCACGCGAGCATGACGACGAACTCGCGGACATCGAGGACGACGACAAGCCGCTCGAACAGGACGAGGACAGCGATCGCGGTTCGGTGTCGCTGGGCTGGCTGTTCCATGCCTTGATGAGCACGAAGGCGCGACTGACCTGGTTGCTTGGTGCGGCCTACCGCTCGCTGGTCTCGAGCGGACCGAAGACCAAGGCCGTTGCATTCAGCCGCCAGGAGCCGAAGCTCGGTGGCGGCCGCACCGCGCCGTCGATCTCGCCCCAATCC
This sequence comes from Bradyrhizobium sp. MI1.10, assembly GCF_055811035.1. Classification (NCBI taxonomy): domain Bacteria; kingdom Pseudomonadati; phylum Pseudomonadota; class Alphaproteobacteria; order Hyphomicrobiales; family Nitrobacteraceae; genus Bradyrhizobium; species Bradyrhizobium sp. MI1.10. The sequence goes on along the minus strand of NZ_JBVVPN010000001.1, from coordinate 455,343 downwards.
GAAGACGAGCACGACGAGGACGAACACGAGGACGACGAGGAGGAGGAAGAGGAGGAGGAGCCGGCCGCGCGCGCCCCGCGTAAGAAGGCTGCGCCCAAGGCCGCTTCCAAGAAATCCTCCGACAAGTTCGAGCTTCCGTCCGTGTCGGTGCTGGCCGCGCCGAAGGCCGGCGATCGTCAGCCGCTCAGCAAGGCCGAGCTGGAAGCCAATTCGCGCGCGCTCGAAGGCGTGCTGCAGGATTTCGGCGTTCGCGGCGAGATCGTGAAGGCCCATCCGGGTCCCGTGGTCACGCTGTACGAGCTGGAGCCGGCGCCGGGCATCAAATCGTCGCGCGTGATCGGATTGTCCGACGACATCGCGCGTTCGATGAGCGCGCTGTCGGCGCGCGTCGCCGTCGTGCCCGGCCGCAACGCCATCGGCATCGAGCTGCCGAACGCCCATCGCGAAAAGGTCTATCTGCGCGAGCTGCTGGTCGCCAAGGAGACCGTCGATTCGGTTGCGAAGCTGCCGCTCTGCCTCGGCAAGACCATCGGCGGCGATCCCGTCATCATCGACCTCGCACGCACGCCGCACATGCTGATCGCCGGTACCACCGGCTCCGGCAAATCGGTCGCCATCAACACCATGATCCTCAGCCTGGTCTACCGGCTGCGCCCGGACCAGTGCCGCTTGATCATGGTCGATCCGAAGATGCTCGAACTCTCCGTCTATGACGGCATTCCCCATCTGCTCACGCCCGTCGTGACCGACCCGAAGAAGGCGGTGGTCGCGCTGAAATGGGCCGTGCGCGAGATGGAAGAGCGCTACAAGAACATGGCCAAGCTCGGTGTGCGCAACATCGACGGTTACAACACGCGCTTGCTCGAATTGAAGGCCAAGGGCGAAGAGCCAACGCGCACGGTGCACACCGGCTTCGACAAGGAAACCGGCAAGGCGATCTACGAGGAAGAGAAGCTCTCGCTCGACCCGCTGCCCTACATCGTCATCATCGTCGACGAAATGGCCGACCTGATGATGGTTGCCGGCAAGGACATCGAAGGCGCGGTGCAGCGTCTGGCGCAGATGGCGCGCGCCGCCGGCCTGCACGTGATCCTCGCAACGCAGCGTCCATCGGTCGATGTCATCACCGGCACCATCAAGGCGAACTTCCCGACCCGCATCGCCTTCCAGGTCACGTCCAAGATCGACAGCCGCACGATTCTCGGCGAGATGGGCGCCGAGCAGCTGCTCGGCCAGGGCGACATGCTCTACATGGCCGGCGGCGGTCGCATCAGCCGCGTGCACGGACCGTTCGCGTCGGACGACGAAGTCGAGAAGGTGGTGCGCCACCTCAAGACGCAGGGACAGCCGGAATATCTCGAAGCCGTCACGGCCGAAGAACCCAGCGAGGACGAGGACGGCGCGGTGTTCGACGCCTCCGCCATGGGCGCGGATGGCGGCGGCGATTTGTTCTCGCAGGCCGTTGCGATCGTCAAACGCGACCGCAAGGCCTCGACCAGCTACATCCAGCGCCGCCTGCAGATCGGCTATAACCGCGCCGCATCGCTGATGGAGCGCATGGAACTGGAGGGCATCGTCGGACCCGCCAACCACGCCGGCAAGCGCGAGATTCTGGTCGAGGAAGAAGACAGCCATATGTGAGGCGAGCCGCCTCGGACCACCATTTCACGCAAAAACGTTATCTGCTTTTGGCCGAAATCACGCTAAAAGGGCGCCCAGCCACACAGGACGACGCGTTGATCAGACATCCGGACATTCGATTCGCTGCCATCGTCGCCGCGCGAAGCGCGCGCATGGCAGGCGTGATTCTCGTCACCGCCGCGATGGTGAGTGCGGCGTCGTTCGCGCAGACCGTTCCCGTGCCGAAGCCCGCACCGAAGGGCCGCGATGGCAGTCCGGCCGGTGGAGGACCCGCTGTCACCGGCGCGACCCAGACGCCGCCGAATCCAGTGATTCCGGATCCGCGCCGCAACGTGCCGAGCAGCATCTTCCAGACCTTCGATGCGAACCAGAAGGCCCAGGCCGCCAAGGTCAGCGCCTATTTGTCGTCATTGTCGACGCTGGTCGGGAATTTCGTCCAGGTCGGTCCCGACGGCAGCAAGACGCAAGGCGACTTCTACATCCAGAAGCCGGGCAAGGTGCGCTTCGAATATGACGCGCCGAGCCCGATCGACATCGTCGCCGACGGATCGTCGCTGGTGGTGCGCGACCGCAAGCTCGCGACGCAGGACGTTTATCCGCTGTCGCAGACGCCGCTGCGTTTCCTGCTGTCCGACCGCATCGACCTGATGAAGGACACCAACGTCGTCAACGTCTCGGCCGACGACGTCTTCGTCAGCGTCACCATCGAGGAGAAGCAGGCGCTGGTCGGCACCAGCCGCCTCTTGCTGATGTTCGGCGCCAAGGACGGTCAGTTGAAGCAGTGGACCGTCACCGACCCGCAAGGCTACGACACCACGATCGCCGTTTATAATCTGGACACGAGCAAGAAGCTCGATCCCGGCATGTTCAAGATCGATTTTACCAATTACGGCCCGTCGCCGGGCTAGGTGCCGTAGGGTGGGTTAGCCGAAGGCGTAACCCACCATCTCGGTCCGCAAATTTGGAAGCATGGTGGGTTACGCTGCGCTAACCCACCCTACGATTCCGCTGCTGTGGACAAGCATTTTCCTCGCGCAAATCCATGCTAAGACGCATCCCTCATGCGTTTTTCCCTGACAACCTGGAACATCAATTCGGTGCGGCTACGCATCGATCTGGTCGCAAAATTTCTCAAGAGCTCGCGGCCGGACGTGCTGTGTCTCCAGGAGACCAAGTGCATCGACGACGCCTTTCCACTGAAGCGCTTCAAGCGGCTCGGCTACGAGCATGTCGCGCTGAACGGGCAGAAGGGTTATCACGGCGTCGCCATCGTCTCGAAGATTCCGTTCGAGTCGAAGGACATCCGCACCTTCTGCGACAAGGTTGATTCACGCCATATCTCAGTATCGTTCGGTGAGAAGGCCGGGATCGCGAAGCCCCTGGTGGTGCATAATTTCTACGTGCCGGCCGGCGGCGACATTCCCGATCCCGCGCTGAACGAGAAATTCGATCACAAGCTCCGCTTCCTCGACGAGATGAAAGCGTGCGAGCCGTTGCATCCGCGCGGCGAGGATCGCCACATCCTGGTCGGCGATCTCAACGTCGCTCCGCATGAGAACGACGTCTGGTCGCACAAGCAGCTTCTGAAGGTGGTGTCGCACACGCCCATCGAAACCGAGAAGCTGCAAGCCGCGCTCGCCGCCGGCGAATGGGTCGACGTCGCGCGCGAGCGCATTCCGATGTCGGAAAAGGTCTACACCTGGTGGAGCTACCGCTCCGCCGATTGGACCGTTGGCGATCGCGGCCGCAGGCTCGACCACATCTGGGTCTCGCGCGCGCTGAAAGATGCGGTCAGCGATTTCAAGATTTTGCGCGAGGCGCGCAGCTGGGAGCGTCCGTCGGATCATGTGCCGGTGACGGTGACGCTCGAGGTGTGATCTTGTAGCCCGGATGGAGCGCAGCGAAATCCGGGGCAGTTTTTCCGGAGGCACGAATCCCGGATTGCGCTTCGCTCCATCCGGGCTACGGCGCTGCTAGCTGGTCAGCTTCGCACCCGCCATCAATATATCGCTGGCGATCTGGCTGGAGCGCATCGCGAATTCATCGCGCAGGCGCACGGCGGCGGCGGGGTCGCTTTCGAGCACACGCTGAAACAGGCTGCGCGCGACGCGGATGACGGAGGCGTGCTCGATCGCGATCGCGCTCGACGGCCGCTTCATCGGCACGATCAGCGCGAGCTCGCCGATCAGCGCACCGGGACTTGCGATCATCTCCGCGCCGGCGCCGTCGTCGACCCGGAAGGCGCCGCGCTGGACCACGAAGCCGGCATCGGCATCGTCGCCGAGATTGAACAAGACGTCGCCGCGGACGAAGTCACGCTGCTCGGAGCCGATCGCCAGCATGCGCAACGAAGCGTCTCCCAACAGGCGCAGTGTCGGGACACGCTCGAGAAGCGCTACATCGTCGTCGATTGACATTCAGGTCCGGGGCTCAAGGGCATGCAATCTAAAACGATTCGCACGCCCCAGAAGCGTATCACGGCACCAGCTTGTAGCCACCGGCTTCCGTGACCAGGATCTCCGGGTTCGCGGCGTCCTTCTCGATCTTCTGGCGAAGGCGGTAGATGTGGGTTTCCAGCGTGTGGGTGGTGACGCCGGAATTGTAGCCCCAGACCTCCTGGAGCAGGGTCTCGCGGGAGACCGGCATCTGACCGGCCCGGTAGAGGAAGCGGAGGATCGCGGTTTCCTTCTCCGTCAGCCGGACCTTGCGCGCGTTGGCGGCGGTCAGCATCTTGGAGCCGGGCCGGAAAGAGTAGGGGCCGACCGAGAACACCGCGTCCTCGCTGGCTTCGTGCTGCCGGAGCTGGGCGCGGATGCGCGCCAGCAGCACGGCGAAGCGGAAGGGTTTTGCGACATAGTCGTTGGCGCCGGATTCCAGCCCCAAAATCGTGTCGGAATCGGTGTCATGCCCGGTGAGCATGATGATCGGAGCCTTGAACCCGCCCTTGCGTAATGAACGCACCACTTCGCGGCCATCGGTGTCAGGCAGGCCAACATCCATCAGGACGAGATCAGGGGCATTGGCCTTCGCGGCGCTCGCGCCCTTGGCGCCGGTATCGACCGCGGAGGCTTCAAATTCTTCGTGCAGCGACAATTGCTCCACCAACGTATCGCGCAGATCGGTATCGTCATCCACGATCAGGATCTTGCGGGCATTGGCCATAGGGGGTCATCCTTTTGGGGTCCGGCGCGGCGCGCATCCATGCTGCACCCAACCGAGAGGGAAGTTTAGGGGTCGCCGTTATTATTATTGTTCGTGTTGAAGTAGTGGGCTGTTACCGATTCACAAGCCAGAACCACTCTAACCCAGAATAGCAGGCCGTTTTGATGAATGTCCTGTAATGAATTCGACATCGCACGTTCACATGAAAAATAAAGCTGCTTCAGCTAGTTACACCATGAACCGAAGCGCCGGGCCGCTGTCGGCGATCCGCGTTAAGCCTGCCGCCGGGAATCCGCGCCGGGGCTGGCTGACCGCCGGAGCGCTGACGATTCCGGTGGCGCTCGGACGCGGCGGCATTCTGGCGAACAAGCGCGAGGGCGATGGCGGCACCCCGAGGGGCAGCTTCCGTCCCAGACGATTGTGGTGGCGGGGCGACCGGCACAGCCGCCCGCAGACCTTCCTGCCGGCCCGGATCATCACCGGCGAGGACGCCTGGTGCGAGGATCCCAAGGACCGTCACTACAATCAGGGGATCCGCCTCGGCGAGGGGCAGGGCGGCGACCGGCTCAAGCGGGCCGACCATCTCTATGACTTCATCATCGAAATCGACCACAATACGAGGCCTCGGATCGCCGGCCGGGGCAGCGCGGTGTTTTTGCATCTGGCCCGCGACAATTTCGGCCCGACCGCAGGCTGCGTCTCGATGACCGAAGCGGCGATGCGACAATTGCTGCGGCGGCTGGGACCAAAAACAAAAATCATCATCGGGTGAGGACACATGCTCGACAGGGATCAGATCGCCGCCGCTTCGCAGGTCCTGATCAAACATTGGCGCGACGGCACCAAGCTTGACGCGCTGGAGCCACCGTTGCGGCCTCAGAACCGCACCGAGGGTTACGCCATACAGGCCGCACTCAGCGGGACTTTGTTCGGCTGGAAGATCGCGGCGACAAGCGAGTCCGGACAGAAGCACATCAACGTCGCGGGACCGCTGGCCGGCCGGATCATGAGCGACACCGTGATCGCCGATGGCGGCACAGTCTCGATGAAGGGCAACGCGATGCGCGTCGGCGAACCTGAGTTCGCTTTCCGCATGGCGCGCGATCTGCCGCCGCGCGCGGCGCCGTATACTGTCGACGAGGTGCTCGCCGCCGTGGACAGCTTGCATCCCGCGATCGAGATTCCCGATTCGCGCTTTGCCGATTTCGCCAGCGCCGGCGAGGCGCAGCTGATCGCCGACAATGCCTGTGCGCATCTGTTCGTGCTGGGCGCGGCGACGAATGCGAACTGGCGTGCCATGGATCTCGTCGAGCAGCGGCCGCAGATCACGCTGCGTGGCCAGCGCTATCTCGGCCACGGCAAGAACGTGCTCGGCGATCCCCGCATTGCCCTGGTCTGGCTGGCCAACGAGCTGCGTGGCCTCGGCATCACCTTGCGGGCAGGAGAGGTGGTGACCACGGGCACGTGCCATCCGCCGCTGCCGATCCAGGCCGGCGATCAGTTTGTCGCGGACTTTGGCGCGCTGGGAAAGGTGGCGGTGGGGTTTGAATAGGCTCTTCCCCACTGTCGTCCCGGCGAAAGCCAGGACCCATACCGCGTGATCTACGCAAAGGGCAGAGCGGTCGTTGCCGCGGTGTTCGTCAAACAGACTATCGCGGTAATGGGTCCTGGCTTTCGCCAGGACGACCAAAAACAAATTCGCTTATGATCACCGGTGCCCGAAGATCGCACTGCCCACGCGCACATGCGTGGCGCCGAGCATGATCGCGGTCGCATAATCCGCGCTCATGCCCATCGAGAGCTTCTTCAATCCATTGCGCGCGGCGATCTTGGCGGTCAGCGCGAAATGCGCCGCCGGCGGCTCGTCCACCGGCGGGATGCACATCAACCCCGAGATTGTCAGCCCGTAGGTGTCGCGGCAGCTCGCGATGAAAGCATCGGCCTCGCCGGGGGCGATGCCGGCCTTCTGCGGCTCCTCACCGATATTGATCTGGACGAACAATTCCGGGTGCTTGTCCTGGGATTCGATTTCCTTGGCTAACGCCTGGCAAATGCTCGGGCGGTCGACCGAATGGATGGCATCGAACAGCGCGACCGCCTCTTTCGCCTTGTTGGATTGCAGCGGGCCGATCAGATGCAGCGCGATATCGGGGTAAACAGAAGTTAACGCGGGCCATTTGCTTTTGGCCTCCTGCACGCGATTTTCACCGAATACGCGCTGTCCGGCGTCGATGACCGGGGTAATTGCATCCGCGGCGAAAGTTTTCGACACCGCAATCAGCGTCACGGAGGCACGTTCGCGCCGCGCATCCCTGCAGGCGCGCGCGATTTCGGTTTCGACCACGGCGAGCGCGTTTGGTGAATGGCCGGTTAGCGGCGCGGCGTTGGCTTCAGTCATGATGTCGCATCGGAGCTGTTGTTGCGGAGCTAGTTCTAATTTTACCGAGTTCAAGAAAGAGTTTTTGAACCCTTTGCTTTACCTTAGCCGCGGGGTGGGCAGCGAAGATGGCAAACGTCAGTTTCAACCGCAAACGAGCGAAACTCAAGCAGGTTCTCGGAATCCGGGCGCGGCTTGCGTTGCTCGCGGTAATTCTGGTGACGCCCTTGATGTTCGAGCGCATCCGTTCGCTCGAAGACACGCGCACGCGGCAGATCGCGCAGGCCACGGCCGAATTCACCACCGTTGCAAGACACAGCGCCGACGCGCAGCGCGAGGTGATATCGTCGGTCGAGACCATCCTGAAATCGGAAGCTTTCATCCGCGCCTCCGTCGGCGGCATCAGCAAGAGCTGTGACGTGCTGCGCGCGAGCCTGCCGTCGAATCTTCCCTGGATCCGCACGCTTCTGATCGCCGGCCAGGACGGGCGCATCCAGTGCGCCACCAACAACATGTATGTCGGCCTCGACCTCGGTGACCGGCCGTACTTCCAGCAGGCGCAGGAAACCGGCCGCTTCGTGCTGAGCGACTTCATCCTGTCGCGCCCGGTGCCGACACCGACCGTCATGGCGGTCTACCCGGTGTCCGCCTTCAGCGGCGTAGCGGATGCCGTCGTGCTCGCCACCGTCAACCTCGACTGGATGTCGAAGGTCATGAGCAATCTGGGTGGCCGCGCCGGCATCACGGCCGTGCTGGTCGACAGCGCGGGCACCGTGCTGGCGGCACCGGCCGACCAGCATAGTGCGATCGGACGTCCGCTCGACAACATGCCGCTGATGTCCGCGATCGCCGACAAGGCGCTGAGGTCTGACCAGGACGAAGGTTCACTCTCCTTCCTCGCCGCGGACGGCTCCCGCCGCGCGGTCAGCTATATCCGCATCGCCGGAACCAATGCCCGCCTGATCGCCAGCATCGACGAGGACAAGGTGTCCGCGGCCGTGAGCCGCGACATCCGCACCGCCTATCTCCAGCTCGCTTTCGTCGTCGTGTTCGTGCTGCTCGGCGCGCTGATCGCAGCCGAGAAACTGGTGATCAAGCCGATCAGGATGCTCGCCGACATGGCCAAGCGTCTGGGCGAGGGCGATCTGTCGGCGCGCGCCGCGCGCAATCGCCTGCCATCCGAGTTCGTGCCGCTGGCCCGTGCGTTCAACGCGATGGCCGCGCAGCTCAGCCAGCGCGAACGCGAGCTGATGGCGAGCAACGACCGGCTCACGGTGATGGCCTCGATCGACATGTTGTCGGGGCTCGCCAACCGCCGCGGCTTCCAGAGCCGCCTCGACTTCGAATGGATGCGCGCGCAGCAATATGGCAGCGACCTCGCGCTGTTGATGATCGACGTCGATCATTTCAAGCTGTTCAACGACACCTACGGCCATCTCGAAGGCGATTCCTGCCTGACCAGGCTCGGCGAGTCGCTGTCCGGCATCGCCGCCGACACGATGGGCTTCGCGGCCCGCTACGGCGGTGAGGAATTCTGCCTGTTGCTGCCGAACACCGACATCGCGCGCGCCGTCGAAATCGGCGAACAGGCGCGCGCGGCCGTGCTGAAGCTGTGCCTGCCGCACATCACCTCCGACCACATGATCGTCACCGTCTCGATCGGCGTTGCCGCGACGAAGCCCAACGAGAGCTTGCGGCCGGGCGATTTGATCGAAGCCGCCGACGCCGCGCTCTACGCCGCCAAGCACCGCGGTCGCAACAACGTCGTCGAACACGGCATCATGGTGATCGACAACGGCGCGGCGGAAATGATGATGGCGGGTTGAGGGCTAACCCGCAGCCCCGGTGGCATCGAGCTCGCGCTCGGTGACCACGCGATTGCGGCCGTTGTTCTTGGCGAGATAGAGCGCGCGATCGCAGCGCTCGATGAGATCTGTGATCGGTCGAGATCGTCGAAGCTGGTGGCCATCGCAAGTCTTCGGGTCCTGGCCACCAACCTGGCATCGACCTCTTAATCACACCCCAATGGCGGCCGCACTATTTGCCCGGGACGGTCGCGAAGGTTCCCAAATTGCGGCAACCCATTGACCCCTTGAGGACTTCTATGGCCTAGTCCGCCGTCTTTAGCTGGCCCAGATCCACGAAAACCCAACGATTCCATGACCTCCGAACGCTACAACGCCCGCGACGCCGAACCGCGCTGGCAAGCCGCCTGGGACCAACAGGCGATCTTCGTCTCCAGAAACGACGATCCGCGGCCGAAATACTATGTGCTGGAGATGTTCCCCTACCCGTCGGGACGCATCCATATCGGCCATGTCCGCAATTACACGCTCGGCGACGTGCTGGCCCGCTTCATGCGCGCCAAGGGTTTCAACGTGCTGCATCCGATGGGCTGGGACGCTTTCGGCCTGCCGGCTGAGAACGCCGCGATCGAGCGCAAGGTGGCGCCGAAAGCCTGGACCTACGACAACATCGCCGCGATGAAGAAGCAGCTCCGCTCGATCGGGCTGTCGCTGGACTGGAGCCGCGAGATCGCGACCTGCGATCCCAGCTACTACAAGCACCAGCAGAAGTTGTTTCTGGACTTCCTGCGCGAAGGCCTCGCCGAGCGCGAAAAGCGCAAGGTGAACTGGGACCCCGTCGACATGACCGTGCTCGCCAACGAGCAGGTGATCGACGGCAAAGGCTGGCGTTCGGGCGCCGTTGTCGAACAACGGGAAATGAACCAGTGGGTCTTCAAGATCACGAAGTACTCGCAGGAGCTGCTGTCGGCACTGGATACGCTGGACCGCTGGCCCGACAAGGTGCGGCTGATGCAGCGCAACTGGATCGGCCGGTCCGAGGGGCTGCTGATCCGCTTCGCGCTCGACGCGGCGACGACGCCGGCCGGCGAGAGCGAGCTGAAGATTTTCACGACGCGCCCCGACACGCTGTTCGGCGCGAAATTCATGGCGATCTCGGCCGATCATCCGCTGGCGCAGGCGGCCGCGGCGAAAAATCAGGAGCTCGCCGAGTTCATCGGCGAGATCAAGCGGATGGGCACGGCGCAGGAGATCATCGACACCGCCGAGAAACAGGGATTCGATACCGGCATCCGCGCGGTCCATCCGTTCGATCCGAGCTGGAAGCTGCCGGTCTATGTCGCGAACTTCGTGCTGATGGAATACGGCACCGGCGCCATCTTCGGCTGCCCTGCCCACGATCAGCGCGACCTCGACTTCGTCAACAAGTATGCTCTCGGCAATACGCCGGTGGTGTGCCCCGAGGGCCAGGATCCGAAATCGTTCGTCATCACCGATACCGCCTATGACGGTGACGGCCGCATGATCAATTCGCGCTTCCTCGACGGCATGACCATCGATCAGGCCAAGGACGAGGTGGCGAAGCGTCTCGAGAGCGAGCTGCGCGGCAACGCTCCGGTCGGCGAGCGTCAGGTCAATTTCCGCCTGCGCGACTGGGGCATTTCGCGCCAGCGCTATTGGGGCTGCCCGATTCCTGTCATCCACTGTCCGAAGTGCGACGTGGTGCCGGTGCCGGATGCCGACCTCCCCGTGGTGCTGCCGGAGGATGTGAGCTTCGACAAGCCAGGCAACGCGCTCGATCATCACCCGACCTGGAAGCACGTGACCTGTCCGCAATGCGGCGGCAAGGCGCAGCGCGAAACCGACACCATGGACACCTTCGTAGATTCGTCCTGGTACTTTGCGCGCTTCACCGATCCCTGGAACGAGAACGCGCCGACGACGCCAGAGGTCGCCAACCGGATGCTGCCGGTCGACCAGTATATCGGCGGCGTCGAGCACGCGATCCTGCATCTGCTCTACAGCCGCTTCTTCACGCGCGCGATGAAAGCGACCGGGCACATCGCACTGGACGAGCCGTTCGCCGGCATGTTCACGCAGGGCATGGTGGTGCACGAGACCTACCAGAAGGCCGACGGCACCTACGTCCAGCCGGTCGAGGTGAAGGTCGAGACCGGCGCCAACGGCCGCCGCGCCACGCTGCTGACGTCAGGCGAAGACATCCAGATCGGTCCGATCGAAAAGATGTCGAAGTCTAAGAAGAACACGGTCGATCCCGACGACATCATCGAGACCTATGGCGCCGACGTCGCCCGCTGGTTCATGCTGTCGGACTCCCCGCCCGAGCGCGACGTGATCTGGAGCGATGAGCGCGTCCAGGGCGCCTCGCGCTTCGTGCAGCGGCTGTGGCGGCTGGTGAACGACTCGATCGAACCCGGCAAGGCCGCGCCGGCCGCCCGGCCCGCCGGCTTCGGCCCGGACGCCACCGCCTTGCGCAAGGCCGCCCATGGTGCGCTGGACAAGGTCACCACCGGGATCGAGCGGCTGCACTTCAACGTCTGCCTCGCCCATATTCGCGAATTCACCAATGCGTTCGCGGAGGTCTTGCAGCGTCCCGGCCAGCCGGCTCCAGATTTGGCTTGGGCGATCCGGGAGGCGAGCCAGATCCTGGTCCAGCTGTTCTCCCCGATGATGCCGCATCTGGCCGAGGAATGTTGGCAGGCTCTCGGCCACAGCGGGCTGGTTTCCGAGGCCAATTGGCCCCAAATCGAACGTGATTTGCTGGTTGAAGACAGTGTGACCCTGGTGGTTCAGGTCAACGGCAAGAAGCGGGGCGAGGTCACAGTTGCAACAGCGGCCGAGAATCCGGAAATCGAGGCTGCCGTTTTGGCCCTCGATGCGGTAAAACTGGCCCTGGATGGCAAGCCCGTCCGCAAGGTGATTATCGTCCCCAAGAGGATCGTGAATGTTGTCGGCTAGGATCCGCATCGCAGCCCGCTTGCTGGCGGTCGCCGCACTGGCGGCCATGACGGCCGGCTGCTTCCACCCGATGTATGCCGAGCACACCGACGGTACGCCCGGCCTGCGCGAGAAGCTGATGGGGGTCGATCTGCCCCCGATCTCCAAAGCCAATGCCTCGCGCGAGGCCCGCGTCGGCGTCGAGGTCCGCAACGCGCTGGCCTTCAGGCTCTATGGCACCGCCACCGGCATGCCGCCGACCCACCGCCTGGAGATCCGCTTCTCAAGCAGCAAGTCGTCGCTGATCGTCGATCCCAATACCGGCCTGCCGAGCAGCGAAAACTACGGCCTCGACGCCCAGTACAATCTGATCGAGGTCGTCAGCGGCAAGTCGGTGATGACCGGCACCACGTTCTCCCGCGTATCCTACGACATGCCCGGCTCCTATCAGCGTTTCAGCCGCAACCGCGCAATACGTGATGCCGAGGATCGTGCTGCCAACGAGATCGCCGAGAACATCACGACTCGCCTCGCCTCGTTCTTCACCGCGGGCACTTAATTCATCCCGTCACCCCGGTTCGCCCGGAATGACGAATCCCAGGCAACATGGTCGCGCTGCGCGGAAAAGAGATTGACGCCTTTCTCGCCCGCCCCGATGCGGGCCGTTCGATCATCCTGCTCTATGGTCCAGACGCCGGCCTGGTCCGCGAACGCGCGGATGCGCTGATCGCCTCGGCTGTCGACGATCCCAACGATCCGTTCTCGCTGGTCAAGGTCGATGGCGACGAGCTCTCCGCCGAGCCGTCGCGCCTCGTCGACGAGGCCATGACGGTGCCGCTGTTCGGCGGCCGCCGCGCCATCCGCGTGCGCGCCGGCTCGCGCAGCTTTGCCAGCGCTATCGACACGCTGGCTGAGATGGGCGTGAAGGATTGCCGCATCGTGATCGAGGCCGGCGAGCTGCGCCCGGAATCGCCGCTGCGCAAGGCCTGCGAACGCGCCAAGACGGCCGTCGCGATCGCCTGCTATCCCGATACCGAGCGCGACCTCGCCAAGCTGATGGAGGACGAGCTCCGCATCGCCAATTTGCGCATCGCGCAGGATGCCCGCGCGGCGCTGATGTCGTTCCTCGGCGGCGACCGCCAGGCCTCCCGCAACGAGCTGCGCAAGCTCACGCTCTATGCCCATGGCAAGGGCGAGATCACGCTGGATGACGTGATGGCTGTCGTCGCCGATGCGTCGGAGCTGAAACTCGATCCGATCGTCGATGGCGCCTTCGCCGGCCGGCCCGAGATCGTCGAGAACGAGTTTGCCAAAGCCATGATAGCGGGCACATACCCCGGCGTGATCATCTCTGCGGCGCAGCGTCAGGCGGCGTGGCTGCACAAATCGGCGCTCGCGATCGCCGACGGCACGCCCGCTTCCGCCGTGCTCGACGGCGGCTATCCGCGCCTGCATTTTTCGCGGAAGCCCGCGGTCGAAACCGCACTGCGCAATTTCAGCGTAGCGCGGCTCGCCGCCATCATCGAGCAGCTCGCAACCGCCGCGCTCGACACGCGCAAGCAATCCACCCTCGCCGCCGCCATCGCCCAGCGCACGCTGATGGCGATCGCCGCGAACGCGAAGCGGCGGAGCTGAGCACGCCTAATGTCGTCCTGGCCTAGTGCGCAATTGCCCACGGGAGCCAGGACCATTACCCCAGGGAGAGGTTTGGGGAAGATTCGTAGTCCGGTGTTGCGACCAGATCCAATCGAGACATCACGCGGTATGGGTCCTGGCTTTCGCCAGGACGACACCAAGCGGCCTACACCGCGCCCTTCGCCAGCCGCCGTATCACCTCGTCGAGCTGATCGAGGTTGCGGTAATTGATCTGCACGGAGCCGCCGGGGTCGCGGTGGCTCACCGTGACCTTCAGCCCGAGCGCATCGCTGACGCGCTTTTCCAGATCGATCGTATCAGGATCCTTTTCCTTCCCCCCGGTGCTGCGGGCCTTCTGCGGCTTGCGCTCCGGCACGCCCTCTTCATGCGCCAGCGCCTCGGTCTGGCGGACGTTGAGGCCCTCTTCGACGATACGCTTGGCAGCCGCGAGCGGATCAGGCACGCCGATCAGCGCGCGGGCATGACCAGCGGTCAGATCGCCGCTCGTGATCAAGGCTTGCACCTCGGCGGGAAGCTTCGTCAGCCGCATCATGTTGGCGATGTGGCTGCGGCTCTTGCCGACGACTTTGGCGATGTCGTCCTGGCTGCGTTTGAACTCGTTGGCGAGCGCGTGATACCCGAGCGCCTCTTCCATCGGGTTGAGGTCTTCGCGCTGCACATTCTCGACGATCGCGAACTCCAGCGCATCGCTGTCGCTGATGTCGACGGGGACGATCGGCACTTCGTGCAGGCCGGCCATTTGCGAGGCGCGCCAGCGCCGTTCGCCGGCGATGATCTCGAAGCGGTCCTGTGCACCCTTCACCGGGCGCACCACGATCGGCTGGATCACGCCATGCTGCCTGATGGAATCGCTGAGCTCCCTGAGCTCGCTTTCCGAAAAGGTGCGGCGCGGGTTGCGCGGATTGGGCTTGATGAATTCGATCGGCACCTTGCGCTGCGCGCGCGGACGATCGACGTGCTGAGCCTCGCCGCCGACGTCACCGATCAGACTCGCAAGACCCCGGCCCAATCGCGAACGCGCTTCGTCGGCCATCGCCAGCTCCCTTGGATTCACGCTGCAGCACTCCAGAACTGAATATCGAATTGTAGAATCGTAGGGTGGGTTAGCGAAGCGTAACCCACCATCACTTCGTTCGAGGCACCAGACGTGGTGGGTTACGCCTTCGGCTAACCCACCCTACGGGCCGGCGGTGGATCAATGCGTCGTCCGCAGTTCGCGCTCGCGCTGGATCACTTCGGTGGCGAGCCGCAGATAAGCTTCGCTGCCGACGCATTTGAGATCGTAGACCAGCACCGGTTTGCCGTAGGACGGCGCCTCCGAGATGCGCACGTTGCGCGGGATCATGGTCTTGTAGACCTTCTCGCCCATGAACTGCCGGACGTCGGCAACGACCTGGTTCGAGAGATTGTTGCGCGAGTCGAACATGGTCAGCACGATGCCGTGGATCGACAGGTTCGGATTGAGCGTCGAACGCACCTGCTCCACCGTCTGCAGCAATTGCGACAGACCTTCGAGCGCGAAGAACTCGCACTGCAGCGGCACCAGGATCGCGTCGGAAGCCGCCATCGCGTTCACGGTGATCAGATTGAGCGAGGGCGGACAGTCGATCAGCACGTAGGTGTAATCGGCGTCGGGCGAGACGTTGTTGTTGAGCGCGCTGATCGCGTCGCGCAGCTTGTACGCACGACCGGGCGTGGTGCCGAGCTCGAGCTCGAGGCCGGAGAGATCCATGGTCGAGGGCGCGATATGCAGCCGCGGCACCGCAGTCGACACCACCGCTTCCCGCAGGCTCGCCTCGCCCACCAGCACGTCATAGGTCGAGCAGGAGCGGTTGCGGCGATCAATGCCGAGGCCGGTCGAGGCGTTGCCCTGCGGATCGAGATCGACGATCAGGACGCGTTCGCCGATCGCAGCGAGCGCCGTGCCGAGATTGATCGCCGTGGTTGTTTTTCCCACGCCGCCCTTCTGATTCGCCAGCGCCAGGATGCGCGGATGGCCCTGCGGGACGGCGGCGGTCTGTTCTTGCTGCGGTTCGTCAATCACGCTCATCGCAAATTCCCCACTCGGCCCCTGACGCCTCACCCGCGCCGTTCGACGGAAGCCAGCTCGACGATCCAACCGTCGCCTGTCCGGCTTTGGTGGAGCTGCGGCTGAATATTCCAATATTTAGTAGCTTCGGTCAATTCAGACTCTACATCTTGACCCTTGAGAAACAACGCTTTTGCGCCCTGGCGCATCAGCGGCTCCGCAAAGCCGATGAGTTGGTGTAGCGGAGCCAGCGCACGCGCGGTGACGCAATCGACCGGGCCGGTGATTCTATCCACATTATCCCCGATCTCAGCGAGATGTACGACTCCCGGGGATGTAGTTATGCGGACGGCTTCGCGCAGGAAGGCCGCCTTCTTGGCGATTCGCTCGACCAGATGGACGCTGGCCCCGGCCGTCCCCGCCATGGCGCAAGCCAGCACTATGCCGGGGAAGCCGCCGCCGCTGCCCAAGTCAGCCCAGCGTTTGGCCGATGGCGCAAGAGCGACGAGCTGAAGCGAGTCGGCGATGTGCCGGGTCCAGAGATGCGGCAATGTCGAGGGCGCGACCAGGTTGGTCTTGGCCTGCCACTCCCGGAGCAGTGCGATGTAGCGATCGAGCCGGGCCTCCGTTTCATGTGAAACGGGAGCAAGCTTGAGCGCCGCAATCTTGTCGGCTGCGATGACGGCGTCCAGCGATCGATCGTTGGCGCTGGCCTTGTCGATCTTCGGTCTGGTCGGCGCCGGTTCGAAGCGACCACCGGCGCCCTCTCCCGCCGAGGGTTTTGCTGATGACGATCTGCCGCCGCCCGGCCCGCGCTGTTTCACGTGAAACCTATGCGATCGCTTTGGACGTCTTCCGCGCTTCGCGGCGGAGATAGGCCGCAAGGATGCCGAGCGCGGCCGGCGTCATCCCGTCGATTCGGCCGGCTTGGCCAACCGTGAACGGACGTGCCTTCTCCAGCTTGGCCCGGACCTCATTGGAGAGACCGGGGACCTGCTGGTAGTCGACGTCCGACAGCACCATCCCCTCATCCCGCCTGAAGGCTTCGACGTCGGCGCTCTGGCGCTCCAGATAGACGTCGTACTTCGCGTCGATCTCAAGATGGGTGGCAATGACGGGATCAATGGCAGCGAGCTCCGGCCAGATCGCACGGACCTGGCTCCAGCCGATGTCGGGATAGGCCATCAGCTCGAAGGCCGACCGCCGCTGGCCGTCCCGGTTCAGGGACAGTCCATGCTTGATCGCTTCGTTCGGGGTGATCGTCAGCGACTTCGACAGCGCTCGAGCCGCATTCAGGGCGTCCATCTTGGCGCGATGATGCACGGTCCGGGCGCTCCCGACGCATCCCAGGGCGATGCCCTTCTCGGTCAAGCGCTGATCGGCATTGTCTGCGCGCAGGGTCAGCCGGTACTCGGCCCTGGAGGTGAACATCCGATAGGGTTCGCTGATGCCGCGGGTGACGAGGTCGTCGATCATGACGCCGAGATAGCCATCGGCGCGGTCGAACACCGTCAGCGCGGCGCCGCTCGCGGCCAATGCCGCGTTCAGCCCGGCCACGATGCCCTGGCCAGCGGCTTCCTCGTACCCCGTGGTGCCGTTGATCTGCCCGGCCAGGAACAGGCCGCGCAGACGCTTGGTCTGGAGGGTCGGATCGAGCTCCCGGGGATCGACGTGGTCGTATTCGATGGCATAGCCCGGCCGGACCATCTTGACCCGCTCCAGGCCGGGAATGGTTGCGAGGATGGCGAGCTGGACCTCCTCCGGCAGCGAAGTGGAGATGCCGTTGGGATAGACCGTGCTGTCGTCGAGCCCCTCCGGCTCCAGGAAGATCTGGTGACCATCGCGATCGCCGAAGCGAACGATCTTGTCCTCGATCGAGGGGCAATAGCGCGGTCCGGAGCTCTTGATCTGGCCGGAGTACATCGGAGAACGATGGACATTGGCCCTGATCACGTCGTGGGTCGCAGGCGTGGTGCGGGTGATCCCGCACTGGATCTGCGGCGTCGTGATCCGCTCGGTCATCACGGAAAACGGCTCCGGAGGCTCGTCCCCCGGCTGCATCTCGACCGCCGGCCAGTCGATCGTGGTGCCATCCAGACGCGGCGGTGTCCCTGTCTTGAGCCGTCCAAGGGTGAACCCGGCGCGCTCGAAGGACGTCGAAAGGCCCATTGCCGGCGCCTCGCCAACCCTGCCGGCCGGCCAGTTCTTCTCTCCGAGATGGATCAGACCGCGGAGGAAGGTGCCGGTGGTGACGACGACAGCCCCTGCCCGAAGTTCGCGGCCATCTGCCAGGCGCAGGCCGATCACCCGTCCCTCGACCACGATCAGCTCGTCCGCCTCGCCTTCGATGACGGAAAGACCCTCGGTCTCCCGGATCGCCGCCTGCATCGCGGCGGCATAGAGCTTCCGGTCGGCCTGGGCGCGCGGACCACGCACCGCCGGGCCCTTACGTCGATTGAGGACGCGAAATTGGATGCCGCCGGCGTCTCCGACCCGGCCCATCAGACCATCGAGCGCGTCGACCTCGCGAACCAGATGGCCCTTGCCGAGACCGCCAATCGCGGGATTGCAGGACATTGCGCCGACCGTGGAGAAACGGTGCGTCACCAGGGCGGTCGCCGCGCCCATCCGGGCAGAGGCAGAAGCGGCCTCACAGCCGGCGTGGCCGCCGCCAATCACGATGACGTCGAAGCTCTCTCGCTCTGTTCGCATGGGCGGACTTCTAACTCAGAGGCGGGCAAGCCGGAAGTGGAAACTGGTCAAGGCAGTTGTTTCACGTGAAACGGGGAAAGCGGAGCCCAAGTGTTTTCCGCGAAAACAACCCCATGCACAGTAGAATGGCCCTTGGAAAGATTACCATTTTTAGTCAGGGGAAATGGAGATTACGAAGGGAAAAGCGTGGTCCGTAGGTCGCAACGCCTGAGGACGGACGGTGATCGGAAAGGCCACGGCAGAGCCTACAACCGGCATTGCGGGGTGCCCCTTCCGCACTCCCGCTCCTTAAGGCGCCATCGCTCGCAGCGCAGTCAGTCCCGAGGGCGACCGAGTGAACCTCAAGGGCCAATGTTTCACGTGAAACAGCTTGAACAGCGGCTGCCGCGTTTCACGTGAAACGGAAGAGGTGGAACAAAGGCTAGTTCTACAATGAAGAACTAGCGCTACTTCCCAACACAGAATTTCTGGAAAATGGCACCCAAGACGTCTTCGACATCCACCCGACCCAACAGCCGGCCCAAGGCATAGGCCGCAGCGCGCAGCTCTTCGGCGGCGAGCTCCTCACCCTGTTCTACGAGATCCAGACTCCGGCGCAAGCTGTCCGCTGCCCGGCGGAGCAGATCCCGTTGGCGGGCCCGGGTCACCAAGGCCCCCTCGGTCGTTCCGAAGAAGTCGGCGGCGAATTTCACGAGGGCATCGACCAGCTCGGGGATGCCGTCCCCCCGGCTCGCTGCGATTCCGAACTCACCGCGCGGGCCGACGTCCTCGACCCCGCCAAGATCGATCTTGTTGCGTACGATCCAGACCGAGCCGCCGGAGCGACTGCCTGCGTTGCCGGACTTCCCCAGCAGCGGCATCGCGGCCGGATCAACAGCGCGCCCAGCCTCCACCAGCCACAACACGAGGTCGGCGTCTTCGGCTCGCGCCCGCGCCCGGCGCACACCCTCCTGCTCGACCGGATCGTCGGTCTCGCGAATCCCGGCCGTGTCGATCACCGTGACAGGATAGCCGTCGAGATCGAGCTGCACCTCGATCACATCGCGCGTCGTACCGGCATGCGGCGAGACGATCGCGACGTCGCGGCGCGCGAGCTGGTTGATCAGCGTCGACTTGCCGACATTCGGCTCGCCCGCGATCGCAACCACCAGGCCGTCTCGCAAACGTTCAGCTTGTCCCTGTGCCGCAAGGACTTCTGTGATTTCGTCGTGCAGCGCACTGATCGCCTTGACCGCAGGCGCCATCAACTCGGCGGGCACATCGCCCTCGTCGGAGAAATCGATGCCGGCCTCGATCAAGGCCGAGGCCTCGATGATGCGCTCGCGCCAGTCGCGCGCGCGATTGCCGAGCAGACCCTGCAACTGCCGTAACGCCTGGCGGCGCTGGCGGTCGGTGTCGGCGTGAATGAGATCGTCGAGGCCCTCCGCCTCGGTCAGGTCGAGCTTGCCATTCTCGAAGGCGCGCCGGGTGAATTCGCCGGGCTCGGCGGCGCGCATATTCGGAATTACGGAAATAGCGGCGAAGAGCGCGGCCAGCACCGCGCGGCCTCCATGGACGTGGAATTCGGCGACGTCCTCCCCCGTCGCGCTGGCGGGGCCTGGAAACCACAACACTACCGAATCGTCGATCGGCTGGCCCACGCCGTCATGCAGGAGCCGGCGGCTGGCCTGTCTCGGCGCCGGCAGCTTGCCCGCCAGCGCCGTCAGCACCAGGCTGGCGCTTGGCCCGGAGACGCGCACCACCGCGAGCGCACTCGGCGGACGGCCGGACGACAGCGCAAAGATGGTGTGGTCTCGCGGATGCATGGCCTATTTGTCCGGCTGAGAGAGAAAAGGCAAACATCCGTTTCGGCTGACGAACGGCGGGTTTTGCTGCGCCAAATCCTGCAGCAAAACCTATGTTGCAATGCAATATCCAGTGGCAATTGCTGCGAGAATTACTCACTGCGGAATGATAAACGAGCCGGATAATAAATATTACCAAGTAGTATCAATGCCTTATTACAAAATCCGGTCGAGGCAACAAACACGCCGCCATGCTGCACCTTCGCTGCAGCAAAGCCGCACAAAAAAAGGGCGCCCGGAGGCGCCCTTTGATCATATTGCACCGCAATCAGGTGTTCATCGAGTCGAAGAACTCGGAATTGCTCTTGGTCGAACGCAGCTTGTCGAGCAGGAAGTCGATACCGTCCATCGTCCCCATCGGATTCAGGATGCGGCGGAGTACGTACATCTTCTTCAGGACCACCGGATCGGTGATCAGCTCTTCCTTGCGGGTGCCGGAGCGCGAAATGTCGATCGCCGGGAAGGTCCGCTTGTCCGAAACCTTGCGGTCGAGGATCAGCTCGGAGTTGCCGGTGCCCTTGAACTCTTCGAAGATGACTTCGTCCATGCGGCTGCCGGTATCGACCAGCGCGGTCGCGATGATCGTCAGCGAGCCGCCCTCTTCGATGTTGCGAGCGGCGCCGAAGAACCGCTTCGGCCGCTGCAGCGCGTTGGCATCGACACCGCCGGTCAGCACCTTGCCCGATGACGGCACCACTGTGTTGTAGGCGCGGCCGAGGCGCGTGATGGAGTCGAGCAGGATCACGACGTCGCGGCCATGCTCGACCAGACGCTTGGCCTTCTCGATCACCATCTCGGCGACCTGAACGTGGCGCACCGCCGGCTCGTCGAAGGTCGAGGAGACGACCTCGCCCTTCACCGAGCGCTGCATGTCCGTGACTTCTTCCGGACGTTCGTCGATCAGGAGTACGATCAGATAGCACTCGGGATGATTATGCGCGATCGAGTGCGCGATATTCTGCATCAGCACGGTCTTGCCTGTGCGCGGCGGCGCGACGATCAGCGCGCGCTGGCCCTTGCCGATCGGCGCGACGATGTCGATCACCCTTGCAGAAAGGTCTTTCCGCGTCGGATCGTCGATTTCCATGCGGAAGCGCTGATTCGGAAACAGTGGCGTGAGGTTGTCGAAATTGACCTTGTGCTTGGCCTTTTCCGGGTCCTCGAAATTGAGCGTGTTGACCTTCAGCAACGCGAAATAGCGCTCGCCCTCTTTCGGGCTGCGGATGTGGCCTTCGATGGTGTCGCCGGTGCGCAGGCCAAAACGGCGGATCTGCGAGGGCGAAACGTAGATGTCGTCCGGGCCCGGCAGATAATTCGCATCGGGCGAACGGAGGAAGCCGAAGCCGTCGGAGAGAACCTCGACGACGCCTTCGCCGACGATATCGGTCTCGGCGAGCGCAAGCTGCTTGAGGATGGCGAACAGCAGCTCCTGCTTGCGCATGGTGCTGGCATTCTCGACCCCGTTCTCTTCCGCGAACGAGACGAGCTCGGCCGGCGTCTTCGACTTGAGGTCCTGGAGTTTGATTTCCCGCATTGGGGTGGTCCTGTGGGGTAACCTGGGGAGGGGTGCGAGGAGGCTCTGAAATGCGGACGCGAAAAGGTAAGGTCCGCAGGTCTGGCAAGGAGAGCGCCGGTGAGGCTTCAAACCTGATGGGGTGTCCGGCCTCTGGAAAGCTCAGACACGACCACATCCGCCTGCGTTGGGTGGGATATTGCTAATATAGAAAATCGCCTCTCACTCCGCAAGCAGAAGCACTGAGCGATTGTTCGCGACCCCTGCCTAGAACGGCTTCACGATCACCATGATGACGATCAGAATCATCAGGGCAGTGGGTACCTCGTTGATAATCCGATAAAATTTCTGGCTCCGGGGGCGCCGATCCGCGGCGAAATCCTTCAGCCAGCGCGAAAAAAAGCCGTGGACCGCGGACATCGCGAGGACCAGTGCCAGTTTTACGTGCAGCCAGCCGAAGCTGAACCAATGGCCAGCCCAGGCGAGATAGAGCCCGGCGAGCCAGGTTACGATCATGGCGGGGTTGATGATGGCCTTGAACAGCCGCCGTTCCATGATCTTGAACGTTTCCGACTGCTTCGAGCCGATGTCGGCCTCGCAATGATAAACGAACAGCCGTGGCAGATAGAGCATGCCCGCCATCCAGGAGATGACGGCGATCACATGCAGCGCCTTGATCCAGAGATAGACGTCTTCAAACATGTCTGGGATCCGGATTCCTGCCCAGCCGCGGGGAACGCTGGGGATAGTAAGAACTCGTTAAGGTCTTGCCTGCACACATATCCGTCCGTAGCGCCCTTCTCCAATAAGAATCTTAGATTCTTAAGGTTTGAGTCTATGTGACGGTGAATTGGACTCACACATTTCCGTCCGCCCGTTCACACGCGCTTGTTCACATCCATCAACATATCCCTGATCACTCTGGCCGCCCTCGATAAGGCGGTCAGCTTCAAAGGCTTGCGCGCTTCTGTCGGCAGCTTATCAAGAGGGTTATCGGCACAATCCCGTTTCCCTTTCGACGGGGCGCCGAACTTGTTCTCACGGGCAGTGGTGTGAAGAAAATTGGCACTTGTCCCGCCCCCGGTGTCGCGCATCCCTTTCCGAGGGGTTAAGGTCCACAGAAATCCACAAACCAAACCGGTTTCATACAAAGGGCTTTTGTGCCGACCTCGAACAATTATTTCCATCTGCACCTCGTGTCCGATTCCACCGGTGAGACGCTGATCACGGTCGCGCGGGCCGTTGCCGCCCAGTACGCCAACGTGACCCCGGTCGAGCACGTCTATCCGCTGGTGCGCAGTCAGAAACAGCTCGATCGCGTGCTCGACGAGATCGAGGAAGCGCCGGGAATCGTGCTGTTCACGTTGCTCGAGAAGGATCTGGTCGCCAGGCTCGAGGACAAGTGCAAGGGGATCAATGTTCCGAGCCTGTCGATCATCGGCCCGGTGATGCAATTGTTCGAGGCGTATCTCGGAGCCGCCACGACCGGCCGGGTCGGTGCCCAGCACGTGCTCAACGCCGAATACTTCAAGCGCATCGACGCGCTGAACTACACGATGATCCATGATGACGGTCAGCATGTCGAAGGGCTCGACGACGCGGACGTGGTGCTCGTCGGTGTCTCCCGCACCTCCAAGACCCCGACATCGATCTATCTTGCCAACCGTGGCATCCGCACCGCCAACGTGCCGCTGGTTCCAGGCATTCCGGTGCCGTCGCAACTGGAAACGTTGACGCGACCGCTGGTGGTGAGCTTGCATGCGACGCCGGAACGCTTGATCCAGGTGCGCACGAACCGCCTGCTCTCGATGGGCGCCGATTCCAGCGGCGACACCTACACGGACAAGCAGTCGGTCGCCGAAGAGGTCGCATTTGCCCGCAAACTGAGCGCCAAGCACGATTGGCCGCTGCTCGACGTCACGCGGCGCTCGATCGAGGAAACCGCCGCGGCGATCATGAAGCTCTATAGTGATCGTCAGCGTAACCGGCCTTCTGAATAGTTTTGGGAATAGTTTCGTGATGGGTCTGTGGCTCGGCAAATCCTCATTGATCCTGGCCTCGCAGAGCAGCGCGCGAAAGATGCTGCTGGCCAATGCCGGGCTCGAGTTCAAGGTGATCACGGCTGATATCGACGAGCGCGCGATCCAGGCCGCCTCCGGGCTGTCTGGTCCGCGCGAGATTGCCTTGCTGCTGGCGCGCGAAAAGGCCGAGGCGGTCTCGGCTCATCACGCTGGAAGCACCGTCATCGGTGCGGATCAAACGCTGGCGCTTGGCGATCGCATCTTCAACAAGCCTGCGGGCCGCGCCCAGGCGCTGGCGCAACTGCGCGATCTCTCCGGACACAGCCATGAGCTGAATTCTGCCGTGGCGATAGCACGTAATGGTGAGATCATCTTCGAGGACGTCTCGGTCGCCCGCCTCACCATGCGGCAGATGACCGAGGCCGAACTTTCGACCTATCTCGACATCGCCGGCGATGCCGTCACCACCAGCGTCGGCGGCTATCAGCTCGAAAGCCTGGGGATCCATTTGTTCGAGCGTATCGAGGGCGACCACTTCACCATTCTCGGCTTGCCGCTGCTGCCGCTGCTTGCGTTCCTGCGGCACGAGCGGCTAGTTGCGGTGTGATTGGCAAAGATGGCTGGGCGCTGATGCGAATCTTGGGACTGACCGGCTCGATCGGGATGGGAAAATCCACCACCGCGAAATTATTCGCGGAGGCTGGCGTCCCTGTCTACGATGCCGATGCCGCCGTCCATCAGCTCTATGAGGGCGAGGCTGCGCCCGCGATCGAGGCCGCCTTCCCCGGCACCACCGCGAACGGCAAGGTCGATCGGTCGAAACTGTCGGCGCGTGTGGTGCACGATGCTGCGGCCATCAAGCAGCTGGAGCAGATCGTCCATCCGATGCTGGGCGCTTCCCGCAAAAAATTCTTCGCCGACGCCGAAGCCGCCAAGGCGCCCGTCGTGGTGCTGGACATTCCACTGCTGTTCGAGACTGGGGGCGAGACGCGGGTCGATGCCGTAGTCGTGGTGACGACGTCTCCGGAACTGCAGCGCGAGCGGGTGCTGGCGCGCGGCACGATGGACGAGGCCAAGCTCGACGCCATCATCGCCAAGCAGACACCCGACGCGGAAAAGCGCAGGCGTGCCGATTTCGTGGTGGATACGTCCCACGGACTCGATCCGGTGCGCGCCCAAATCGCGCACATCCTGGCGGAGGTCGTTAAGATGCCGCAGCGGCGCGCCTGATTCGCCGCCTGACACGGCTTCTCAGATCATGCGCGAAATCGTTCTCGACACAGAAACCACCGGCCTCGACCCGCTGCGGGGAGACCGCCTGGTCGAAATCGGCTGCGTCGAGATGCTCAATCGCATGCCGACGGGGCAGAGTTTCCACGTCTACATCAATCCCGAAAGGGACATGCCGGCAGAAGCCTTCGCGGTGCACGGGCTGTCGGCCGAGTTCCTGGCGACAAAGCAGCTGTTTCACGAGGTCGTCGACGATTTTCTGGAGTTCATCGGCGATGCGCCGCTGGTGATCCACAATGCCTCGTTCGACATCAGCTTCATCAATGCCGAGCTCGACCGGATCAAGCGCCCGGCGATCCCGCGTGAGCGGTTGGTCGATACGCTGCTGCTGGCACGGCGTAAGCATCCCGGCGTGTCGAACCGGCTCGACGATCTCTGCTCGCGCTATGCGATCGACAATTCACGCCGCACCAAGCACGGCGCGTTGCTCGACGCCGAGTTGCTTGCGGAAGTCTATGTGGATCTGGTCGGGGCGCGGCAATCGCAGCTGCTGCTGGCCTCGGAATCCGAGGAGACTCGCGCCAACGGGGCTGCTGATGCGCCACGGCGGCAGCGGCCAGCGCCGCTCGCGCCGCGGATTTCAGACGCCGAGCGCGAGGCCCACCGGGCCTTCATCGCAACGCTCGGCGACAAGGCGATCTGGAACGAGTTCTTGCCCGCTCCAGCTGTCGCTTCGGCTGGTTAGGCCTGACCGCTCGGCTGAGCGGCCATTTGCCGCTCCATGTTCTGACGATAGAGGCCGACGAAGTCGACCGGGTCCAGCATCAAAGGCGGGAACCCGCCGTCGCGCACGGCCGTGGCGATGATCTCACGGGCGAACGGGAACAGCAGGCGCGGGCATTCGATCATGACCAGCGGATGCAAATTGTCCTTCGGCACGTTGGAGATGCGGAACACGCCGGCATAAGCGAGCTCGAACGAGAACATGATCTTGCCGGCGGTCTCGGCCTTGCCCTCGACCGACAGGGTCACCTCGAACTCCTGTTCGCTGAGGTTGTTGGCGCTCACATTGATCTGGATGTTGATCTGGGGCGGTTGGCTCTGCTGCTGGAGCGAGCTGGGCGCATTCGGATTTTCGAACGAGAGGTCCTTGGTATATTGCGCCAGGACGTTGAGCTGGGGAGCCTGGGCCGCCTCGGGAGGGGTGCCGTTACCGTTGGTCATAAGAGTGTCTCCTTACCCGATTGGGCTGAATTTCGCGGCGGTTGGCTAACATAGGGCTACCTCGTTCCACAAGGACGAACGGTCCCGGATGGGGAATTCCGGCCACGGCCACAACTGCGGCGTTCATCCCGCCGATCCAGCGCAACTGCGCCTTAAACGATTGAAGATGCGCGATTTCCGGCCAGGATCGGGTTTCCCCTTAAGCATAAAACGCGCTACACTCGGTGCTGTGCCAAAAGGCGCCATTGGCCGGGCAAGATTTCGTGCCTACATCCCACGGACCTGACGCGCGGACCCGAAATGGTGATGTGGACTTGCCGTTCCGGTATGGAACGGTCTACTGGCCGGATCGATTTTCCCGGCACGACGCCTTCGAACGGCCCCTTCTACAGACGACCAGAAAGCGAATACGACGTGGACATCTACACCATCATCTTCCTGGCGCTGGCGGTCTTCATCTTTCTGAGGCTGCGCAGCGTGCTGGGGCAGCGCACCGGCAACGAGCGGCCGCCGTTCGACCGTAACGCGCTCCAGGGTGCCCAGGACAAGAACGTCGTCACCATGCCGGGCAAGGTCATCGACCAGGCTCCGTTGGCGCCGACGGCCGAGCCGGCCCCGCCCTCCGACCGCTGGAAGGGCCTGACCGAGCCGGGCACCGTGCTCGCCCAGGGTCTCGATTCCATCGTCGAAAAGGATTCCACCTTCGATCCGCGCCATTTCATCTCCGGCGCCCGCGGCGCCTATGAGATGATCGTGCTGGCCTTTGCCAATGGCGACCGCCGCGCGCTGCGCGACCTGCTGTCGTCGGAGGTCTATGAAAGCTTCGATGCCGCGATCAAGGAGCGTGAGAAGAACGAGCAGAAGACCGAGACGCGCTTTGTCTCGATCGACAAGGCCGAGCTGGTCGGCGCCGAGCTGCGCGACCGCACCGCCCAGCTCACGATCCGCTTCGTCTCGCAGATGATCTCGGCCACGCGTGACAAGGCCGGCAACATCGTCGATGGCAGCGCCGACACGGTCGCCGACATCACCGACATCTGGACTTTCGCCCGCGACATCACCTCTCGCGATCCGAACTGGAAGCTGGTTGGCACCGGAAGCGCGAATTAAGGCTTTCCTGAAGACCAGCGCGACGGCGCTTTGCGCAGGTGCCGTCGCGCTGTCGTCGTTTTCACTCGGCGCCGAGGCGGCGCGGCGCCACTATCGCAGCCATCACCATCATCTCCCGGAATTGCCTGCCGCGCCGCCGCGCGCCTTGCCGTATCCGCAGCTTCCCCTGCCGTTCGAGATTCCCGGCGCGCAATATCTGCCGCTGGCCTGGGCCGACGTGAAGGGCTGGGGCGACGACAATCATCTCGCCGCCTACCGGACCTTTCGCGCGAGCTGCCGTCCGATCAGCGCCCAGACCGGCGCTCCCGAACCGAAGGCTTTGGGCGCCTCTCTGGCCGAACCCTGCCGGGTCGCCAAATCGCTCGAGCTTACCGACGACGCCAGGGCCAAAACCTTCTTCGAGGAGAATTTTGCGCCGCTGCGGATCTCGCGCCTCGGCGAGCCCGACGGTTTCGTCACCGGCTATTACGAGCCGGTGCTGGAGGGATCGCGCACGCAGACCGACGTCTACAACGTCCCGGTCTATCGCCGTCCCTCGAATCTTTTCGTGCGCGGCTACAAGCAGGATTCGGTCAGCCTGCCCAACAAGGGCCCGGTCTATCGCAAGATCGGCCGCCGCAAGCTGGTCCCCTATTACGACCGCGCCGAGATCGAGGACGGCAAGATCGCCGGCCGCGGACTCGAGATTGCCTGGCTGAAGGACCCGACCGATCTGCTGTTCGCCCAAATCCAGGGCTCGGCGCGGATCAAGTTCGACGATGGCGGCACGGTCCGGCTCAACTACGATGCCTATAACGGCTATCCCTATACAGCGGTCGGTCGCATCCTGATCGAGCGCGGCATCATTCCGAAGGAAGAGATGTCGATGCAGAAGATCAGGGAGTGGATGGCGCAGACACCAGACGGTGCCAAGGAGCTGCGGCGCCAGAACCGCTCCTACATCTTCTTCCGCGAGGTCAATCTGTCCGACAAGGAGGAGGCCGTCGGCGCGCAGGGCATTCCGCTGACGGCCGGCCGCTCGATCGCAGTCGACAAATCGCTCCACGTCTACGGCACGCCGTTTTTCATCGAAGGCGAGTTGCCGATCGATTCCGAACGCGCGAAGACGCCGTTCCATCGGTTGATGATCGCGCAGGACACCGGCTCGGCCATCATCGGTCCGGCGCGCGCCGATCTCTATTTCGGCGCGGGCCAGGAGGCCGGCCGCGTCTCCGGGCGTCTGCGCCATGCTATGCATTTCGTGATGCTGGTGCCGAAGGGTCTCGATCCGACGGCGCGTGCCGCGCGGCTGCCGGTGCCGGACCCGCGGCCGTCGGAGAAGATCGCGAAGCTGTTTCCGCAAACAGAGCCCGCGAAGGACAAGCCGGCGGCAGCCGAGGCGCAAAGCAGGAGCGAGACGGTCGCTGTCGCCGGTCCAGTCCCGCTGCCGGTGCCGCGTCCCGTGATCGAGCCGGTTCAGGAGCCGCGGCGGCCGGTGAAAAATCGTTCCCATCGGCAGCAATGAAGCGATCGTCCCGTCCGCCCGTGCTGGAGCCTCGTCCCTCGCCGCGCCGTCGCGCGCTGAGCGAAGAAGAGCGCGCGCTGTGGGATACGGTCGCAAAGCAGGTCAAGCCGCTGAGGAAGCCTCGTGCGGTGAAGGCGCAAGCTGCGCCGCGCACCGAGCCTTCCCCCGCAGCGCCCCCCACGCGGCCTGCGCCATCACCACGTCCGATTGCCGCTGCCCCGGCACTGCGTGCAGCGAAGCCGGCGGTGCCGCCGCTGGCGCCGCTCGGCAAGCGCGAGCGCACAAAGTTGTCGCGCGGGCGCAGCGAGATCGAGGCGCGGCTCGATCTGCACGGCATGACCCAGATGCGCGCGCATCGCGCACTGACCGGATTTCTGCACCGCGCTCATCATGACGGCCTGACCTTCGTGCTCGTCATCACCGGCAAGGGCCGAAGCGGCGGCGAAAGCGGCGTGCTGCGCCGCCAGGTGCCGGAATGGCTGAGCCTGCCGGAATTCCGGGCTTTTGTGGTCGGCTTTGAGGAAGCCGGTATCGGCCATGGCGGCGAGGGCGCGCTTTACGTGCGGATCAGGCGGGCGAGATTCTAACCGCGGGCTCGCTGCAACCTCTCCCGCGTGCCTTGCGGGTGAGGTTTCGGAGCCCGCGGGACGATCGTCTGCTCCACTATTCTGCTGAAGACGTAGCGACCAACCCATCACTCCCGAATGCTGCACCGCGAACGGAGGACGCCGCTCGCGGCATTCGCCTATTTGACGGCTTCCCTTTTGCCGCGCTTGCCGCTTTCGTTTCGGCCGCTTACACAGTCATGTGAACGTCATATGGCGCTGCTAGCGCAAGCGATCATTTTTGACGGCCCAAGAGAACGGCCAAGGGAGGTTTACTTGATGGCTCTTAGACACTTTGGAGCGGCTGCCGCTATTGCGCTCACGGTTGGACTATCGGCCTCGCCGGCCTTGGCCGCGACCGAAATCCAGTGGTGGCACGCGATGACCGGCGCCAACAATGACGTCATCGTCAAGCTCGCCACCGACTTCAACGCGTCGCAGAGCGACTACAAGGTGATCCCGACCTACAAGGGCAACTACCCCGATACGATGAACGCCGGCATCGCGGCGTTCCGCGCCGGCAACGCGCCGCACATCATGCAGGTGTTCGAAGTCGGCACCGCGACCATGATGGCTGCGACCGGCGCCGTGAAGCCCGTCTACAAGCTTATGGCGGACGCCGGCGAAAAGTTCGATCCCAAGATCTACCTGCCCGCCATCACCGGCTATTATTCGACGTCGAAGGGCGAGATGCTCTCATTCCCCTTCAACTCGTCCTCGACTGTGATGTGGGTGAACCTCGACGAGCTGAAGAAGGCGAACGTCGAGATTCCGAAGACCTGGCCCGAAACGTTCGAGGCCGCCAAGAAGCTGAAGGCTGCCGGTCATGACACCTGCGGCTTCTCGGGCTCCTGGGTCACCTGGGTCAATCTCGAGCAGCTCTCGGCCTGGCACAACGTGCCGCTCGCCAGCAAGGCCAACGGCCTCGACGGCTTCGACACCGTGCTCGAGTTCAACGGACCGCTTCAGGTCAAGCATCTCGAAACCCTGGTCGAGCTGCAGAAGACCAAGACCTATGACTACGCCGGCCGCACCAACACCGGCGAGGGTCGCTTCACCTCCGGCGAATGCCCGATCTACCTGACCTCGTCGGCGTTCTTCGGCAACGTCAAGGCGCAGGCCAAGTTCAACTTCACCGCCGTGCCGATGCCGTATTATCCCGACGTCAAGGGCGCGCCGCAGAACTCGATCATCGGCGGCGCTTCGCTCTGGGTGATGGGCGGCAAGTCGGCCGAGGAATACAAGGGCGTCGCGAAGTTCCTGACCTTCCTCTCGGACACCGATCGCCAGGTCTATATCCACAAGGCCTCGGGCTATCTGCCGATCACCAAGGCGGCCTATGCCAAGGCGAAGGAAGAGGGCTTCTACAAGGATCAGCCCTATCTCGAAACGCCGCTGCTCGAGCTGACCAACAAGGAGCCGACCGAGAACTCGCGCGGTCTGCGCCTCGGCAACATGGTGCAGCTCCGTGACGTCTGGTCGGAAGAGATCGAGCAGGCGCTGGCCGGCAAGAAGACCGCCAAGCAGGCGCTGGATTCCGCCGTCGAGCGCGGCAACACGATGCTGCGGCAGTTCGAAAAGACCGCCGTCAAGTGAGGCAATGAGCGGCAGGCCGCGACCCGGCCTGCCGCTCTGCTGACATCATGCAAAAGCAAGCCATTTTCCAGTCAAGGCTGCTACCGTACGCGCTGGTTGCGCCGCAGCTCGCGATCGTCCTGATTTTCTTCTATTGGCCGGCCCTGCAGGCGGTGATCCAGTCCTTCCTGCTCCAGGACGCCTTCGGTCTGTCGACCACCTTTGTCTGGTTCGAGAATTACATCGAGCTGTTCAAGGACGCGGCCTATTTCGAGGCGATCGTCCGAACGTTCTTCTTCTCGTTCGCGATCGCCGTCTCGTCGCTGTCCTTTGCGCTGCTGCTCGCCGTGATGGCGGACAAGCCGCTGCGTGGCTCGATGCTCTACCGCACGCTCCTGATCTGGCCCTATGCGGTGGCGCCGCCCGTGGTCGGCGTGCTCTGGATCTTCATGCTGCATCCCTCGCTCGGCGTGCTCTCGCGCTATCTGCGCAACATGGGCATCGACTGGAATCCGCTGCTCGACGGCGACCAGGCCGCGGCGCTGATCATCCTCGCCGCCGCGTGGAAGCAAATCTCCTATAATTTCCTGTTCTTCCTCGCAGGCCTGCAAGCGATCCCCAAGAGCGTGTTCGAGGCCGCCGCGATCGACGGCGCCCGTCCGATGCGGCGGTTCTGGACCGTGACTTTCCCGCTGCTATCGCCGACCATCTTCTTCCTGCTGGTGGTCAACATCGTCTACGCCTTCTTCGACACGTTCGGCATCATCGACACTATGACCCGCGGCGGACCCGGAACGTCGACGGTCACGCTGGTCTACAAGGTCTATTCCGACGGCCTGCTTGGCGGCAATCTCGGCAGCTCGGCGGCGCAGTCGGTGATCCTGATGGTCATGGTCATCGTGCTCACCGGAATCCAGTTCCGGTTCGTCGAACGCAAGGTGACCTACTGATGGTCGAGGAAGAGGGCTTCCGGCGCTACATCGCCCATATCATCCTCTGGATCGGGATCGCGATCGTCGCTTTCCCCGTCTACATCGCGTTCGTCGCTTCGACCCAGGACAACGCGCTGATCGCCAACGGACAGATGTCACTGCTGCCGGGCGGTCATTTCTTCGAGGTTTACTACCAGACCATTTTCGTCGGCACGAGCGGATCGACCCGCGAGCCCGTCGGCAACATGATGCTGAACTCGCTGGTGATGGCCTTGCTGATCGCGGTCGGCAAGATCGCAATCTCGATCATCTCGGCCTACGCGATCGTCTATTTCCGCTTTCCGTTCCGGATGCCGATCTTCTGGATCATCTTCATCACGCTGATGCTGCCGGTCGAGGTCCGCATCTATCCGACCTACAAGATCGTCGCAGATCTGCACATGCTCGACAGCTATGCGGGCCTGTCGCTGCCGCTGATCGCCTCGGCCACCGCGACGCTGCTGTTCCGCCAGTTCTTCATGACGGTGCCGGACGAGCTGCTGGAGGCCTCGCGCATCGACGGCGCCGGTCCCCTGCGCTTCTTCTGGGACACGCTGCTGCCGTTGTCGCGCACCAACATGGCGGCGCTGTTCGTGATCCTCTTCATCCTCGGCTGGAATCAATATCTCTGGCCGCTGCTGATCACCACCCGCGACGACATGCAGACCATCCAGGTCGGCATCCGCAAGATGATCACCACCACTGACGCGCTGACCGAATGGCCGATCGTGATGGCGACCGCCGTGCTCGCGATGCTGCCGCCGGTGTTCGTCGTCGTCGTAATGCAGAAATTGTTCGTGCGCGGACTCGTGGAGACGGAAAAGTAAATCCCATGGCTAACGTCACTCTGCGCAACGTCCGCAAAACCTATCCCGGCGGCTTCGAGGCCATCAAGGGCGTCAACGTCGATGTCGGCGACGGCCAGTTCTGCGTGCTGGTCGGTCCTTCCGGCTGCGGCAAGTCGACATTGCTGCGCATGGTCGCGGGCCTCGAGACCGTCACCGGCGGCGAGATCGACATCGGCGGCCGCATCGTCAACCAGATCGAGCCCGCCGACCGCGACATCGCGATGGTGTTCCAGAACTACGCGCTCTATCCGCATATGAGCGTCTTCAACAACATGGCCTACGGCCTGCGCAACCGCGGCATGAAGGAGGCCGAGGTCAAGAGCCGCGTCGACGAAGCCGCGCGCGTGCTCGAACTCACGTCGATGCTGGAGCGCAAGCCGCGCCAGCTCTCCGGCGGCCAGCGCCAGCGTGTCGCCATGGGCCGCGCCATCGTGCGTCAGCCAAAAGTGTTTCTGTTCGACGAGCCGCTGTCCAACCTCGACGCCAAACTCCGCATCGCGATGCGCGTCGAGATCCGCAAATTGCAGCGCCGGCTCAACACCACGTCGATCTACGTCACCCACGACCAGCTCGAGGCGATGACTCTCGCCGACATTCTCGTGGTCATGAATGGCGGTCAGGTCGAGCAGGTCGGCAATCCCCTGGCGATCTACGAAAAGCCGGCCACGACCTTCGTCGCCTCCTTCATCGGCGCGCCGCCGATGAATTTGATGTCGATTCGCGCCGATGAAATCAAATCGCAGCTCGGCAGCACTAACGCCGGCATCCTCGGCATCCGCCCGGAAGACTTCGTGATCACCGACCAGACCCCGGCCGGCGGCGTCACGCTCCCGCTCACCGTGGAAGCGATCGAGCGCGTCGGCGCCGAAACCTTCGTCTACGGCACGCGGGCTCAGGACGAGCAGCGCATCGCTGCCAATCCCGGCGAGCTGCCGCCCGGCGAAGTCATCGTCCGCATCCCCGGCTCAGAGGCGCCGCCGATCGGCGAGAAGATCCGCGTCGCAGCGGTGCGCCAAAAGCTGCATCTGTTCAGCGGCGATGGACGGACGCGGATCGAGCCCTGACCGGGTTCCGCGGAGCCGTCGATTAAATACGGCGAAAACAACCCCATGCACAGTAGAAGGGGGTTTGTTTTCGTTGAGAAAAATCGCGCCGCAATTTCGTCGTGTCGGGCTTGTCGCAGGCGTTTCGCACCATGACGACCAGTCAGCCTTTGTGCATGGCAGGAGCGGGTGAGCCGCCAATCCACAGCCCCCCGCTACGTCCTTGAACCGACACGCGGATATGCCCATATTGCTCATCAAGGGGTGCCTGTACGGGCCCTGATGCACCAAAGTCGCTTCGAGAGGACTTTGTAAACTATGTCTCGTGTTCCCACGCTTTCCAGTCCGTTCCTTCTGGGCTTCGACGAGATCGAGCGCGTGCTCGATCGGGTCGTCAAAGGCGCCGACGGTTACCCTCCCTACAATATCGAGAGGTGCGACCGGTCGGAGGGCCAGCCCGAGCGTTTGCGGATCACGCTGGCGGTTGCCGGATTCACCCGCGACCAACTCGATGTAACCATTGAGGAAAACCAGCTCGTCATTCGCGGGCGGCAGCAGGACGACAAGACCCGGCAATACATCCATCGCGGCATCGCCGCGCGCCACTTCCAGCGCACCTTCGTGCTGGCGGAGGGGATGCTGGTCCTGGGTGCGGATCTGAAGAACGGATTGCTGGCGATCGATCTTGCCCGGCCGGAACCGGAGAGGATCGTTAAGACAATCGCTATCAATGAGCACGAATAATGGAACGAGTAGCGGACTCGACCGCTTAGTTTCTGTGAAGGAGTCGAGACCATGAGTGAAGGTCACGTTGCGTTCGAATACGAAGCCAAGAACGTCTCGCCGGAGACGCTGGCAACCCTCGGCGAAGGCCATATCGCCTATGTGAAGCAGATCCGCTCCGAGGATGTGCCGGGCCTGTTTCCCGAAGCGCCGAAGATCGCGCCGGGCCTCAAGCTCTTCGCGCTCCACGCCGCCGACGGCACGCCGATCATGCTGACCGACAGCCGCGAAGCCGCGATCGCCAACGCCTGGAGCAACGAGTTGCAAGCGGTGAGCGTGCACTGAGCACGCGCACGTCGCATCAATAGGGTTTCAAGCGGGCACGCCTTTGAAGGAAGGCGTGCTCGTTTGTTTTGGACATGCATTTTTCAGAGCCGAATGTACGTCAGATTGGCTCAATCGAGCCGCAGGCCCCTTCGACCTTTGCCCGCTTGCGGAGAGACAGGCGGGAGTTTCCTCCTAGCTGTTTCCGTGATGGTGGCCCGCGAAAGACTTAGCCGAAGAGCGTTGTCACCATATTTTCCGGAGGATTCGCCGAGCAAGAGGGGGCGCATGAGTCAAATGGACTCAGGCAAAATCGGCGCAATGGCCTGAAGTCTTCCATGCTGCAAAGCGACAATCGCGCGGGCGCTAAGAGGGTCGTGAATCCGGCTTCAGCTAATTGAAGGGGGCACGGGGGAAGCTCCGAGCTCTTGCGACGAGGTGACCTCTCAGATTGGGGACCCATTTTAAATATCGACCGGGATCGATGCCCAATATGGCTCGATGCCCGCCAAGCTGACCTGCCACAATAATGAGTGCCTCTGAAACCCATCGACCACGGCGGCTGATGTTTCCGCAGTGAACTCTAAACACGCACCCGAACGCGTTCTTGAACTCTTTGATAGAGTTGAATGTCCGCTAGCGATCGCAACTCGATGGCAATGGCAAATCGTTGATCCTCTGAAGACCAGCCACTTTCACAGCGGACCGCGAGGAAATATCTATCTCCATAGCGTTGCGAGTTGGTGGTCATCGAGAATGTTGCACACTGAAGCGTGCCCCGTTCCCGACGTTGTGCGCCGGGCTTCAAGTCACATTTGAGACTCTCTTTGATGCGGAAGGCGTGGCCTTCGTCAGCCTCCCATTTGCGGAAGGCGTCGAATACATCGCTCGCGCTGGCGCCCCGTATCAGGTAAAATCCCATCTTGAGGCCGGCGTAGTCGAGCCGCGTGTGCTTCACCGGAGGGTCGAAACTGAGCGCCACCCGAATTTGTCGAGCCCCTTTAGTTTGGAATACGTCGGGGATAGGCACTTCGTAGACTGCAAACTTATCTGCCGAGAGAACGTCTTCTGCGATCAGAACAACTCGGTTGTCTTCGGATTCTAGTGCCTTAGCGACATCAGGCAGGCCGTACCCAAGGAGATTGAAGATCGCGTCGTCATCTCCGAAGTTTTGATCGATGGCCGTCGGATGCTCGGCGCTTAGGGCAAGTAGCGCTCTGACCAGATTTGCTGACGCGTTGGGAAAGCTCTCGAACAGCAATGCGGCCTTGTAGGCCACTAGCGGAGCAGCGAATGACGTCCCTGAGTAGTACCTAAGTAATTGTTGTAGATATTCGTGATGCGTAGAAAGAATACCTGCATTGGCCCGCGCAGACCCGTTTTGCAGTCGTTGAGTGGGTCCGTCATAAACGGCAGTTCCACCAAAGTCGACGAGGTCGGGCTTGAGCACTTTGTTAGAGCCTGGACCGGCGCGGGTGAACGGGGAGGGCTGAAATGTCTGCGCGATGGATCTCACGCCGACGTTTTCTTCATCAATCGTCGAAAGGCCGTTTGAATGCGCGATGGAACCAACGGTCAGAACATTGATTGCGCTTGCTGGCTCAAGAATGCGATTGGCTTCGTCGAGGAGGAACCTCGGATAGGCTGCGACGATACCGTCTCCAAAGGACGCAAGGTAGGCTGGAGACGCGTTTCCTGCCGAGACGACGATCAGAATGTCTAACTCCCGGGCCAAAGCATCTAGGGTCGCAGCCCAAGCGCTGGGCTTGGAGCCCGCGGACCTTTTGATATCGCCCAAAGAGATGTTTATTACTCGGCAGCCAAACTCCGCAGTCAGCTTACGGATAGAATTTTCCATTTGAGTGGGGACGAGTTCCTCGTCGTCGAAGCGCCCCGCCGCATTTACAACCCGAGCGCTTGCTACGCGAAATTTAGCTCGGAACGGAGTTTCGGATAGACGCTGGCGAACATCTCCAAAAATGGCAATACCGGAGACCGATGTGCCGTGTCCCTTTTCGTCGCTGTCCCCCAAGCTTGCAGGTTCACCAAACGCTGCGGCTAACGAGCCAGCTATTAATGGGTGTGCGGAGGTAAGCCCGCTATCAATTATACCGATAGTCAGCGCCCCATTCTCGGGAGGCAAAATCTCAGGCAAATCGCCGAGTTCGATATTGCTTGCCGGAAGCTCCGGCCAATCCGGTGTCGGGGGACGATCAATGGTGGCAATCTCCGGCAACTCCAGTAGCTGACGAACGGCGGTGCCGGACCCTTGCACCCGCATAAGCAGCGCGGACTTGCCACGATAAGAGCTGACAACAACGCCTTCAAATTGCTCTAGCACCGTGGTCACGCGGTACACGAACAAGTCCGCGTTCAAATCGGAAACGGGCCAAAGCTCCACGTCATAGAATTCCGCCGGTTCGGGGATAAGCTCAGGAGTAGCATAGCCTTCCCCCTTTAATACTGGACCGATCCGATCGGTTGCGTCGATTGGTCGAATAGCCTCGATCGCTTCGATTAGCGCAGCATACGGCTGACTCTTCTGATTCTCTGGTTTTTCGCCATTATATGCAGTGACCTTTTGTTGAAACGCAGTTAGCTCCGCATCGTCTGCAAAGAGTATCAATGTTTGGCCCGGCTCATTCGCCAAGACTGTCAAACCGATTTTAGCCCACTCGTCTTCGCTTATGTTTCCCGACGTCTGCACTTTCAAAATGAGCGCCGGATCAATGTCGCCAATTTTAGGCTTGGCTCGATGTTCCTGGAGAACTTCTTGAACTTCCGCCTGTATTTTTGCTCCATGGCTTTTGGCCTCTCGACCAGACGGTTGGCCAAAGCCCGGTCGCTTTCGGCGATCCAGTTCGCCCTCGACACGTTGTAGTGGTAAGTGTTGATATGTTGCCATCGTGAAAAGTGCCTAAGGAAAAAAGCAGATCAGCGTTGGGGGAGGCGGGCTCTGATGTCTTTGCGCCGAAGTCCTTCTCGGATTGATGAGTCGAACTCAGCCTCAAGGAGCGACCGTGATCTTTTTAGAATTGATCGCTTAATTGCATTATCGCAAATTCGCTCAACGTCAGCGAAGGACATACCTTTTAGCCGCGCTGCTTTTTCTGCAAGCGAGAAGGACGCGGGGAAATTCTTTAGTTTGATCTCGAAAAGCCGTCGAATTTCGCGCTGAGATGGATAGTCGAAAATCACGACCTCATCAAAACGTCGCCAGATAGCGGCGTCTAAGCTTTCTTCTAGATTGGTCGCGGCGACAAGAAATCCTTTTCCCTTGAAGCGATCGATTAGCATCAACAGGCTGTTGACCACTCGTCTCAGTTCATTGTGCTCGGAGCCGTCGGCTCGGGCCCTCGCGAGCGCATCAAATTCATCTAAAAACAAAACACACGGCTGCTCAGCAGCGGTCTCGAATACCTTTCGTATGTTTGTCGCAGTCTCACCGAGGAACGAGGAAATGATTGCATCCAGCCGAGCCACGATCAGAGGCAAGCCAAGTTCGTGGGCAAATACCTCTGCAGTGAGAGTTTTCCCGCATCCCGGCGGGCCGCAAAAGAGCAGCTTTGAGCGAATCGTTAGTCCATGTCTGCGCAGGAGGTCGGCCCCACGGAACTCTTCCATTAAGCCCAAGAAGGTTCGTATGTTATGGGGCGAGAGGACGAGCTGCTCCGGCGTTCGCTGCGGAACTACAACTTCCACTAGATTCGAAAAGGCAGCACTCTTGGCAAGTTTCAGCGGAATCAACGGGAGGCCAGGTTCTATTGCCGTGACTGGCTTGCGCCGAGGAGACCTCATACGTGACCCGCTAAGTGTCCGATATTTGAGCGAAATTAGATGTCAGAGGGCCTAGGAAAGTGGGTGGGGAAGTTCGCCCGGTTCCACGAGCAGCCAAGCCGATACTGCGAAGACAGTAGGACACATTCGCGTGCGTCGCACTGACGAACTTGGTTATCCAAAGATGATAGCGAGTTGACGAACAGCGCTGCGTAACAATCCGTAGAAAAACAAAAAAATTATGCTTTAGAATCAAGGTGTAAAGGGCTGCAATCCTTTCCTGGGCATCACTTTTGAACTTCGCATCAGTGGCTCGCCTGAACGTCAGGTTTTTGCTGGCACCCGCGCAAGACACGGCCAGTGCTGCGCGGAAAGTCCTGGATTGCTTCGTCGCAAGGGCTCCTCGCAATGACGGAGAGTAAGGTTACAGCACAGCCCTACATCCGCATCACTTCACAAAGCCAAGTCCTTCGCGCGCCGTGTCCACGGCCCATTTGTCGGCCGGCGGAAGCGCGAGCACGCTGTTGAAGTCCGCGCGCGCATGTTTGGGGTCGGACATCATCATGTAGAGGAGAGCGCGGTTGACCAGGGCGAGCTGATTTTTCGGATCGAGCCGGATCGCCTCGTTGTAGTCGGCGAGCGCGCGATCGTGCTGTCCCATGTCCCGAAACAGACCGGCGCGACTCTTGTAGGCTCCCGAATTCTCCGGCTGTAACCGGATCACTTCGTCGAAATCGGCAAGGGCGCGTTTGTCGTCGCCCTTGCCGTGCAGGACGACGCCGCGAACGAGATAGGCCTTTTCGAAAGACGGCATGATCCTGGTAACCTCATCCAGCTCCCGGATGGTGCTGTCGGCATCGTCCTTCTTCAGGAACACCATGGCCCGGCAATAGTGGCCGCCGGCCCTTCCGGGCTCCAGACGGACGGCGCTGTCGCAGTCGTCCAGAGCCGCATCGATCTCGCCCTTGTTGAGACGAACGGTGCTTCGCAACTGATAGGGCCAGGCGGCGGCCGGATTGCGCTGCATCGCCTCGCTGTAATCGGCGACGGCATGATCGGTGTCGCCCTTCGCCGCATACGCCTCCCCTCGCATGATGAGCGCACGGTAGGCCTGCTTGGGGCTGCGTTCGATGGCCTCGGCGAAGCCGGCGATCGCGCGATCGAAATCGCCCCTGCTGAAATACTCCTCGGCGCGCGAGGTGTAGGACGGCCCATAATTTGGGTCGAGGCGAATGGCCTCGTTGTAGTCGGCCAAAGCGTGATCGCGATCGCCTTTGGCGGAATAGGCGCGACCGCGGCAATTATAGGCCCGCCCGAAATTCGGATCGATCCGGATCGCGGCGCTGCAATCCTCGAAGGCGCGATTCCAGTCGTGCTTGATGTACCAGGCTTCGCCGCGCAGCTCGTAAGCGACCGCATTGGTTGCATCGGCTGCAATGATCTCGGTCTTCTCCGCGATGACGCGGTCGTTGGACGCCTCGTCGGCGCGGGCCACGGCGGTGGCGACAATGGTGACGGAGCAAAGCAGACCGAAAACCCGCCCGATCGAATTGCAAATCATCTTGCAAAATCCCCGCGCCGAAACCGTGCCGGAGATGAAATATCGCAGCACCCGGCTGCCCAATATGTCGCAGACGGCGCTGCGTCGGTTCGAGGGAGAAGGGTTACGCCGCGGTTGCCGGCGGCAGTGCCAGCACCGAATAGATCGCCTGGGCGTCGCGCGAGGCGCGGAGCTTTTTGGCGATGTCCTGGTCGCGCAGCAGGCGGGCGATGCGGGCGAGCGCCTTGAGGTGATCGGCGCCGGCGCCTTCGGGGGCGAGCAGCAGGAAGACGAGATCGACCGGCTGGCCGTCCATCGATTCGAAATCGATCGGGCGATCGAGACGGGCGAACAGGCCGAAGATCTTTTCCAGCTTGGGCAGCTTGCCGTGGGGAATGGCGACGCCGTAGCCGACCGCGGTGGTGCCGAGCTTCTCGCGTTGCAGGAGCACCTCGAACACGGAACGCTCGTTCTGCCCGGTCAGCTCGGCGGCCTTGGCCGCGAGTTCCTGAAGCGCCTGCTTCTTGCTGTTGACCTTCAATGCCGGGAGAATCGCCTCGGGCGCGACCAGATCGGTAATCGGCATGGAAGTCTTCCGAGGTGAATGAAAACGTCAGGTTCCGAATTGGCCAGCCTGGACAAAGAACCTGGGCGGGCCGACGTCAAGAAGATGAAGCAGGAGGCGGACTTAGCTCGCCCCTGATGTGGGGGGCTTCTACTCCAACGCAATCCCGGTGCCAACTCCCGCGTGCAGCTTTGCCCCGGTCATTGTTAAGGCGGAAAGGAGCCCCCGCGCCGGGCCGCAGGGGCGTCGCCCGACGGCCTCAGGCCTTGCCAGCCACCTTGCCGTCCGCCTTGACCCCCGGGGGGTCGATCCAGCCGACATTGCCGTCGGCCCGGCGGTAAATGATGTTCACCCGGCCCGAGGAGCCGTGCTGAAACACCAGGCAGGGCGCCCCGCTGAGGTCGAGTTCCATGACTGCTTCGCTGACGGACAGCGGCTTCAGCGAGGTGGTGGCCTCGGCGATGATGACGGGGCTGTAGCCGGTGATTTCGTCCTCGTCCTCACCTTCGCCCGGCGCCTCCAGCACGTAGCTGGTGGCATCCATGGCGGCCAACGCCGCGGAGGCGACATGGGCCTTGCGGGCGGAGCGGTCCTTGAGCCGGCTCTTGTAGCGCTTGAGGCGCTTCTCGATCATCAGCAGCGCCTGGTCGGCACTGGCATAGGCATCCGGTGCGTTCGAATCGGCCTCAAGCGTAATTCCCGAATCAAGATGCAGCGCACAGTCGGTGCGGAAGCCGAAGCCGTCCTTGCTCAGCGTGATGTGGCCGGAATAATTACCGTCGAAATATTTGCGCAGGACCTCTTCAGTCCGGTCGGTGACGCGGCCGCGCAGGGCCTCGCCGACGTTGACGCTCTTTCCCGAGATGCGGAGAGTCATGTGAACCTCGCTTGGTTCGTGCCTGGCCAGGATCGGGCCCGATAGCGGATCGAGAGTAGCGCGATTTGGCGCCGACGCAATCAGGCCGGTTCGGGATTGCGGGAGCGATCGGCCATGGCGGTGGAGAGGACGTTACCAAGAGCGCTCTGCTTGTCGCGACGGCGTTGCACCGAGGAAGGAATGCGCATGGCTTCGCGGTACTTCGCGACCGTGCGGCGGGCGATATCAATGCCCGAGCCGCGCAAGCGTTCCACGATGGTGTCGTCGGACAGGATCGCGGACGGCGCCTCCGCATCGATCAGCAGCTTGATGTGGTGACGCACGGCTTCGGCCGAATGCGCCTCGCCGCCATCGGCCGAGGCGATCGAGGCCGTGAAGAAATATTTCAGCTCGAACGTGCCGCGATTGGTCGCCATGTATTTGTTGGCGGTGACGCGCGACACCGTGGATTCATGCATCTGGATGGCGTCGGCGACGGCCTTCAGATTCAGCGGTCGCAGATGCGCCACGCCATGGGTGAAGAAGCCGTCCTGCTGGCGCACGATCTCGGTTGCGACTTTCAGGATGGTGCGAGCGCGCTGGTCGAGCGCACGCACCAGCCAGGTCGCGTTCTGAAGCGCGTCGGTGAAATACGATTTGTCGCCGTCCTTGCCGATCTTCCTCGAGAGCTGCGAATAGTAGGTCTGGTTGACCAGCACGCGCGGCAAGGTGTCGCTGTTGAGCTCGACATGCCAGCCGCCATCGGGGCCCGGGCGGACATAGACATCGGGCACCATGGTCTGGAGCCGGGCCGTACCGAACTTCATGCCGGGCTTGGGATTGAGCCGGCGGATCTCGCCGATCATGTCGGCGATGTCCTCGTCGTCGACGCCGCAGAGCTTGCGCAAGGCCGCGACGTCGCGCTTGGCGAGGAGATCGAGATGCTCGACCAGGGCCTGCATCGCGGGATCGTAGCGGTCGAGCTCGCGGAGCTGGATCGCCAGGCATTCGCTCAAATTGCGCGCGCAGACGCCGGGCGGATCGAATTTTTGCAGCACGGCAAGGACGTTCTCGACATCCTGCTGCGATGCGCCCAGCCGTTCGGCGGCCTGGCCGAGATCCGGGGGCAGATAGCCGGCCTCGTCGACGAGGTCGATCAAATACTGGCCGATCATGCGCTGCGCTGCGCCGGTGAAGGCAACCGAGAGCTGCTCGGCGAGATGGTCGCCGAGCGTGGTCTCCGCGGCGACGAAGGCTTCGAGATTGTAGTCCTCGTCACCGGAGGCGCCGCCGCCCCATTCGGTATAGGTGGTCGGCGCCGCATCCTGGGCGTTGCGCGCGGCCGCTTCGGCGGGTTCCTCGGAGAAGACGTTGTCCAGCCCCGTGTCCATGGTCTGCTCGATCTCGGCGCGGGTGCCGAGATCCTTGCTCATCCACTCTTCCTGGCCGGGCTCGAAGGCTTCGCCCGGGCCGCCGCCCGGCTCGTCGTTGTGGCCGCCATCGCTGTCGTTGAACTGGCCGGTCTCGGCCGGGCCCTCGCCCACGGGCGGCTCGTCGTTGGCCCGTTCCAGCAACGGGTTACGCTCGAGTTCCTCTTCGACGAACGTCGTGAGATCGAGGTTGGACAATTGCAGCAGCTTGATCGCCTGCATCAACTGCGGCGTCATGACTAGCGACTGCGATTGCCGGAACTCTAATCTCTGCGAAAGCGCCATGAAGCAAGAACCGATCCCAAAAAGTTGGTCCGATTTTTGCTTATCTTAGTCCGAGCCCGATGTACACGTCTTGACGAAATGGAAAAACGGGCTAGAGGCGGAATTCCTCGCCAAGGTAAAGGCGGCGCACGTCCGGATCGGCGACGATCTCATCCGGGCTGCCCTCGGTCAGGATTTCCCCGGCATAGACGATGTAGGCGCGATCGGTGAGGCCGAGCGTCTCGCGCACATTGTGGTCGGTGATCAGCACGCCGATGCCGCGGTTGGTGAGATGGCGGACGAGGTCCTGGATGTCGCCGACCGCGATCGGATCGATGCCGGCAAAGGGCTCGTCGAGCAGCATGTAGTTCGGACGCGTCGCCAGCGCGCGCGCGATCTCGACGCGGCGCCGCTCACCGCCGGACAGCGCGATCGACGGCGATTTCCGCAGGCGCGTGATGTTGAATTCGTCGAGCAGCGAGTCGAGCTGCTGCTCGCGCTTCTTGCGCGAGGGCTCGACCACTTCGAGCACGGCGCGGATGTTCTGCTCGACGGTGAGACCGCGGAAGATCGAGGCTTCCTGTGGCAGATAGCCGATGCCGAGCCGTGCGCGCTGATACATCGGCAGCTTGGTGACGTCGTGGCCGTCGAGCTCGATGGCGCCGCGATCGGCCTTGATCAGGCCGGTGATCATGTAGAACACGGTGGTCTTGCCGGCGCCGTTGGGCCCGAGCAGGCCGACCGCTTCGCCGCGGCGCACATAGATGCTGACGCCGCGCACGACTTGGCGGCTGCCAAAACTCTTTTCCACGCTATGCACAGCCAGGAAGCCCGGCCGCTTCAAGAGCTGAGGCCCGCCGGAACCGTTGGCCCTGCCGGCAGCCCTCACGGGATGAACCGCCTGGGCCCGGGGCGGCT
This sequence comes from Bradyrhizobium sp. MI1.10, assembly GCF_055811035.1. Taxonomy (NCBI): domain Bacteria; kingdom Pseudomonadati; phylum Pseudomonadota; class Alphaproteobacteria; order Hyphomicrobiales; family Nitrobacteraceae; genus Bradyrhizobium; species Bradyrhizobium sp. MI1.10. The sequence continues at coordinate 411,118 of NZ_JBVVPN010000001.1, read as the reverse complement.
CGGCCTCATAGTCGCCTTGGAACTGATCGGGCGCATGCATCGGCTGGTTCCGGGCGATCGACGGCGCGTCCCTGACTGGGCTGGCCACGAGGCCGCCGACGCTGTCACCGAGCGCGGTGATGTCCTGGCGCGCAAATCCTGGCCGGCCGCGTTTGGCGGGGCGCCGACGGAACATGCTGAAGAGATCGACCATCCCCGCCTTCTAGCCTTTCGCGACGATCCTGCGCGATCTTCGCGCGATCTGCCGCGCCGGCCTCAGCCGACGCAGCATGAATGAAGGCATGTCTCATGCCCAGTGAAACACGCCCGAAAAGCGGCGAACCCCGCTTCGAAAGCCCTTCGCGCTAGATACAGTCTCGCCGGGCAAGCTTCAACCTCGGATCGGGAGTCTCCAGATCAAGGCGTTGAAATCGCGAACGGAATTTACTTTGGCTTGTTTCCGCCGGGCAACTGCAAAGGCGGGGCCGCGCCCGGGGCCACCGGCGTCCCGCATTTGCCGTTCTGTCCGCCCTGGGACTGGATGAACAGGCCTTGCACCCTTCCGCTGTCCGACTCCACCCTGGAGACGCCCGTGGTCATGTCGACCAGGAGGCGGTCGCCGCGCAGCACGTTCTGGCACTGGGTCAGCACGACCTGGCTCCCAGCTCCGCCGAGCATGGTGATGAGATTGGTCTTCGTATCGAACACCGCGGTCTCGCCGGTCACCACCTGGTCCTTTTGGGTGACCACGACATTGCCGCGTGCCTCCAGCCGCTTGATCGAGGAGCTACCGCCCGGGCCCGGTGTCGCCGACTGGATCGGCGCCGCCTTCGCACCCTTTGCTGCCGCAGGCTGCGGCGTCGCCGGCTTGTCACCACCCGAGTCGTAGAACACCACCAGCGTCTTCGAGGTCATGGTGGTATCGCCCTGCACGACCTTCACGTTGCCCGAGAAGGTCGCCTCCTTTTTCTTGTCGCGCATCTCTAGCGATGCAGCGTCGATCTGGATCGGCTGATCGCGGTTCTGCGAAAAACCCTGCATCGCGTTGGGCACGCTCGCCGAGCTCTGTGCGTGCGCCGCATCTGCAGTGAGCAGCAAGAGACCGGAGACAAGCGTCGCTACACTGACAGCAATGCGACGCTTGCTCAGATGAAGATGGGTCATGAGAATCATTTTGAATTCGCGGATTTGTTCTTGGACTTCGCCGCCGGCGGCGGCGTGGGCTCGACCGGCGCGGGCGCGCTGGCGGCGGGATCGTCCAGCTTGTCGAGGTGCATCACCACATTGCCTTCGAAGCGGATGACGTCGCCGCCCTCCGTGATCCGCAGCCGATCGGCGGTCAGCGTTCCGTTGGTCAGCTTGACGTCGACATGCTCATCCGAGGAGACCGTGCCCTTGCCCATGTCGACGAAGGCCGAGTTCAGCCGCGCCTCGTAGCCGGTCGAGGTGCGCAGGAAGATGTCCTTGTGCAGGTCGAGCTGCTGCTGCTTGTTGTCGAACCTTCCGGTGCGTGCATCGAGAAACAGCGTCGATTGGTCTTCCATCAGCACTTTCGCGCGCAAATCATGGAGATCGACATGATCGGGATCAGTGATGTCCTGGGTCGCGGTCTTGGCCCAGAGCTCGTAGGGCCGTTGGTCTGGAGTGAAGCCGGACATATGCGGCGATTCCATCGTGATCTTGGTGCCTGTGACCACGAGATTTCCGGAGTCGAGCTTCACGGGGATCTGGAACGGGTTGAAAATGGTCGAGATAAGGACGAGCAGACCCATTGCCGCAGCCACTGTCGCTGGCACCGCGACGCGCAGAATCCGCACCAGGCGGCTGTGGCGCGCCGCGCTGGCGAACTTCGCCGCAAGCGCGGCATCATAGGTGACATGATGGGCCGAATTCACCTGGGCTCCTGAGGTGTCGCTCGCCTGGTCCGGCTGGCGGGCGCCCCATTGTAGCCGGCAACGCCAAAATATGCAGCCAGCGACAGGCCGTTACGAAAGTGTCTGAAACGGGGCGACCGCCCCAACCCGGCCGCGACGCGAAACGCTAGGAATGCGCGAAAATGTCCTCTTCGGCCCAACCCTGGAGATCGAGCAAAGCACGGGTCGGCAGGAAGTCGAAACAGGCCTTGGCCAGCGCGGTGCGGCCTTCCCGCGCCAGCATGGCATCGAGCCGCTCGCGCAAGCCGTGCAGATGCAGCACGTCGGAGGCGGCGTAGGCGAGCTGCGGCTCGGTCAGGCTGTCGGAACCCCAATCGCTCGATTGCTGCTGCTTGGAGAGGTCGACATTGAGCACCTCGCGCACGAGGTCCTTGAGGCCATGGCGGTCGGTATAGGTGCGGATCAGGCGGGAGGCGATCTTGGTGCAGTAGATCGGCCCGGTCATGACGCCAAACGTCTGGTACAGCACCGCGACGTCGAACCGCGCAAAGTGGAAGATTTTCGTGTTCGCGGGATTGGCCAGCAGGGCCTTCAGGTTCGGCGCGTCGGTATGACCCTTGGGGATCTGCACCACGTCCGCGCTGCCGTCGCCGGGCGAGAGCTGCACCACGCAGAGCCGGTCACGATGCGGGTTCAGGCCCATGGTCTCGGTGTCGATCGCCACCGCTCCGGTGTAGCGGGACAGATCGGGCAGGTCGCCGCGGTGCAGGCGTACGGTCATGGCGTTTCAAACCTCAATCGAATCGGTGCGCTTTTGCAAGCTAATCCCCGGGACAGATGCTGGCGAGGGCCGGCCGCGATGTATCCGCTGGCAGCCGCCGGCGCAAGCATCAGGCGCGGCTAGTAATTCAGGCGCACGAGCACGTCGTTGGTGGCGAACGGGCTGGCGGGCGCATCGCAAGCGCCGCGTCGAGCGAAGACGCAGGCCGGCTTGTCATCGCTCATCATCGCGCAACTTCGTTGCGAGAAATCCGCCGGCAGCTCGCTGGCCAGGCTCGCCGGGCCGATGATGCGGTTGAACCCGGCCTGGTGCGTCTGCACCACAGCCGGAAGGCGTCCCTTGGCCAGGGGGTCGTCCCGATAAAAGGAATAGATCGGCTTGCGGGCCGCGAGCTGCCCGCGTCCGGGCACAAAGGGATAGTTGATCGCGTAGAGGGCCAGACCGCAGGCTTCAGGATCGGCCTCGAGCTCCGCCATCAACTGGGCCACGCCGATGCCGCGCATCCAGTTGTCACGCATGATGAGCGTAGCGCCCGACAGACCGAGCGAGAGCAGCAGCCAGCCGCCACATACGACGGCGAGTGCCCGGGAGCGCCACGCGCTTTGCCGGCGCATCATCTCGACCCAATCGGCGGAGCCAAGCGCCGCCGCGATGATCAGCAGAGCGATCGACAGGAAAATGAAACGGTATTCCTTGTGCACGATCATGCTGTGAAACGCGACGTTCACGACGGCCGCGACGATCAGCAGGGGGGCATGTCGCCAGCCGCGCCAGAGCGCCAGCAGCATCAGCAGCGTCGCGCCCGACCACAGAATTGAAGCCTGCAGAACGTACGCGGCCGCCGGCGCGTCACCGAATTCCGATGCCCGGTCATGCAGGAGGTTTTGCTGAATATTCCGGACGAGCCACGCAAACGGCGCTGAGCCGTGGGCCAGGTCGAGGGCGCCGGACAGCGCCAGGACGATGCAAGCGCCCGCGACCAGCGCAATCGCGTTTCGCAGGTCGCGCCAGCACGCCGCCAACGCAAACACCGAACAAGCCGGTACATATTGAAAGCGCCAGACACAGGCGAGAGCAAGCAGTGCGCCTGCGGTGAAGAGCCGGTTTCGCGCGAGTTCGCCCGTCAGCAGATAGGCCGCCGGCAGGATCACGGCCGTCGCCAGCGGTTCGCTCAGCGTGTGGGGCGCGTAGTAGACCAGCTCAAACCAGACCGCGGCGGCAAACGCCGCGACGACGGCATGCGATCTGGAGATGCGTTCGCCGAAATGCCAGGCCGTCACGACGATCGACAACGAGGCAAGCCCGACCACCAGGCGAGGCACGACGAAGGCGCCCCACCCGCCCGGCGCAAGCCAGTCCCCCAGAGCGACCGGCCCTGCGAACAAGGTCGGCAGAAACCAGCTCCGGATACCGTCGCGCCATTCCCAGGTGACGACCCCCTGGTGGCCAAGCAGGCGCCAGGCCGGCTCGAGATATTGATACAGCTCGTCGACGTGAACGATGTTCGGCCAGAAGGCGAGCGGCAGCCGGACTGCCGCAGCCAGCAGCAGCAATGCGCACAAGGCACCGTACCGCGTCGCGAAGCTCTCGGCTCTGACGGCGGGCGCGATGTCGGGCAGAGCCGCGGCGCTGGTGGTCATTGTCGTTTGGTGTCGCCGGCCAAACCGGAGTGGGGCCTGACGTAAACGGTCTCGTAAGCGCCGGTGTATTGCTCGCGCCAGCCTCGCCGCTCCACCAGAAACTGCCGCAGCTGTTCGTGCGCCTTGACCCACAGCACCGCGTCGATCCGGTATTTGTCGAGCACCATGTCCCACGCGGCTTCGTCGATCTCCCAGCTCACCAGCTTGAAATAGTCGCGCAGCAAATCGTCCGGATAGGCGGTCGCGGCGCGACCATCGACGAATGGGGGGACGGTGCCGTGCGTCGCGAAGATCAGGTAGCCGCCGACGTTCCAATTGTTCAGGACCCGCCGACCTGCGAGATGCTCTCGCAGGTAGCCGGCATCTTCGCTCGACAGCATCGGCGGAAGCGCGAGCGCCGGCGCAACGCGCAAATAGACAATCGGCAGGGTGCCGAGACCGACGATGCCCGCGGCCAGCAACGGTCCACGCACGTCAAGCGCAGTGAGACGCCGAGGCAGCAAGCGGCTGAGGTGAAGCGCCATCGGTGCGGTCGAGAAGATGAAGAAGAAAGCGATGTACCTGAACTGATACAGTCCCAGAATCAGGAACAGCCAGGACATCAGTCTCGGCTCGAGCGGGATGGGCCTGGAATTTCTGTAGCGGAGCTCGAACGCGACAAAGGCCAGCATGTACAGGATGCCGGGAATGCTGCCCGGCATTTCCATGTTGTGATAGTAGGACAGCCATTCGCCGATATTGCCCTGGACGAAGTGCCCCATCGTCGCGGCGGCACCGGCATAAATATTCCAGCCGAGCGGATTGACGAAGGTCGCGGCAAGGCACGCGATCCCCGCGAGAGCAAGGATCCTGAGGTCGGCCCAGGCCCCTCTGAGCACGGCGCCACCGCAGAAGACGCCGATCACGAAAAAGCCGAGCAGGAAACCGCCGTGCAGATTGGCCCAGAGCACCATCAACAGGGGAAGCACGAACCATCGCGTTCGTCTCAGGCATTCGCGATAGAAGACGACGCAGAACAACATCGTGCATGTATTCGGCGAGACCGCGAGATACATGTTCGGCGAGGCTTCGTATGCGGGATAGAGCAGGCAGGCCAAGAAGACCGAAACGCAGACCGCGATCGCCGACGCGCCGTAGCCAAGAGAGATCGCGGTCAGGATGCCGACGATCGCCGCGCCGCAGGCCGCCGTCAGCAGGACGAGGCCGCCAAAGCCTGCGTATTGAAACGTCGCACTGGCAAGCGCGTCCCAGAGCCAGGACAGATTGAGCCATGGCTTGTCGCCGTGGGTTGACGACCAGGGGTCCTGCAGCGGGATGGCGTTGCGTTCCCGGATGAGATCTCCGGCCGCCAGATGCCAGCCCAAATCGTAGTGACCGAGCAGAAGCGGCGCGTTCAAGACGTAGAACAGGCAGATGAATGAGATCAGGAACAGATAAATCCCCGATCTCAGGAAAAACGGGCTGATCGCGTTCGCAACCTTGTCGAATGCCGGCTCGTGCCAGACCTGGTGCTGATCCACCGCTTCCCTCACGACAAAGCGAGCCCGATGGCTCCGCGCTCGCCGACGGCCGGATGCGAGCCTGCCGGCTGACTTAGGACCAGTTTGTCTAAAGTGGGGTAAATTTGGATCGTGCAATCGAGGGGGTTTGGCGGAATAAATTCGGCTGGAGGGCGGGCTTCCGAAGCTTTCAAGCAGCTGTTTAGACTTGAAAATTCCAGCGTCCAATAATAGTTATTAGAGGTCGAACGGAGGTTCCGGTATGGCTGTGAGCGCCGATTTAGGAGAGACGCTCGAGAGCGTGATGAACGAGCTCGTGGCGTCCGGTCGATACCATTCCAAGAGCGAGGTGCTGCGTGAGGGCGTACGCCTCGTCCAGGAAAGAGAGGCCAGGCTGGCGGCCCTGGACGCTTCGATTGCACGCGGACTCTCAGATGCCGACGCAGGCCGGACCAGAGCGGGCTCTGACGTGCTCGATCGGCTCGAAGCCAGACTGGCGGTCCAGACGGACGGCAAGTGATCCTCACCGTCAGCGCTGAGGCAGAGGCCGATCTCGAACAGATCGTGGCGTATGTCGCGGAGCAAAGTCCTGCGAGCGCCCTCAAGCTCGTTCGCACGCTACGAGAAAAATGTGAGTCTTTGCTGGACGCCCCACGCGCCTATCCCTTGGTGCCGCGCTACGAGCAATTTGGTGTGCGCAGGGGTCCGTTCGGTCAATTTCTGATTTTCTATCGTGTGGGTGACGACGCGGTTGAGATCATTCACATCCTCCACAGCGCGCGCGACTACGAGGCGTTGCTGTTCCCTGAGGAGCCCGACAAGCAATTTCAATCGCTTAGGGAAAAGATGGTGCCCAGGAAAGGACTCGAACCTTCACGGCCGTTAAGCCACTGGCACCTGAAGCCAGCGCGTCTACCAATTCCACCACCTGGGCATGCCGGTTAGGCACGGAGGCGGTTACTACGGTTCGGTGACGCGGTTGTCAATTCATGCTTGAACCCCGCTTCGGGATGCGGATTGCGCATCGCAAACCGGCCCGATACAAGCCTGACGAGACGCACTCTTCCCGCAGGAACGACCCCAGGAATGGATCCCATGGCATCGAATCTGGACACGCTCGTCACGGTTTTCGGCGGATCGGGGTTTTTGGGCCGGAATGTCGTCCGCGCACTGTGCCGGCGCGACTACCGGATCCGGGTCGCGGTGCGGCGGCCGGAGCTGGCCGGGTACCTCCAGCCCTCCGGCAAGGTCGGGCAGGTCCACACCGTGCAGGCCAACGTGCGCTATCCGGCCTCGATCGAGGCGGCACTGCGTGATTCGCAGGTCGTGATCAATCTGGTCGGCATCCTCGCCGAGGGCGGCGCGCAGAGTTTTGATGCTGTCCAGGCCAGGGGCGCCGAGACCGTCGCCAAGGCGGCCGCGGCCGCTGGGGCAGACCTGATCCATGTCTCGGCGATCGGCGCCGACGCGGAATCGCCCTCGCGCTATGCCAGGGCCAAGGCGGCTGGCGAAGCGGCGGTGTTGGCCGCGGTGCCGTCGGCGACGATCTTCCGCCCCTCCGTGATGTTCGGCCCCGAGGACCAGTTCACCAACCGCTTCGCGGCGCTGGCGCGGATGTTGCCGGTGGTGCCGCTGATCGGCGGTGAAACCAGGATGCAGCCGGTCTATGTCGGCGACGTCGCCACCGCGGTCGCGGATGCCGTCGACGGCAAGGCCAAGGCGGGCGCGACCTACGAGCTCGGCGGACCGGAAGTGCTGACCATGCGCGAGATCATCGAGGCCATTCTCGAGATCGCCGATCGCAAGCGAATGCTCATGCCGCTGCCGTTTGGCCTCGCCCGCTTCAAGGCCAACTTCCTGCAATTCGCGCCGGGCGCGCTGAAGCTGACGCCGGACCAGGTCACGCTGCTCGCGCGCGATAATGTGGTGTCGGACGCGGCGAAGGCCGCTGGGCTAACGCTGGAAGGCCTCGGCATCACGCCCGACTCGCTTGAAGCGATCGCCCCGCAATATCTCTGGCGCTTCCGCGCCGCCGGGCAATTCCAGCGCAAGAGCGCGTAACCATCCCCCACCGTCATGGCCGGGCTTGTCCCGGCCATCCACGCCTTTTCAAGGGCCAAGAACGTGGATGCCCGGCACAAGGCCGGGCATGACGAACTTCAACGTCTGGACTGCAGTTGTTTGACGTTCGGGTTTACCGCCCCAGCGCCAGCGCGATCAGGCCGAGCGTGCCGACGATCACGCGCCACCAGGCGAACACCACGAAGCCGTGGCGAGTGACGTATTCCAGGAACGTCTTCACCACGATGATCGCGGTGACGAACGACACCACGAAGCCGATCGCGACGATGCCCATGTGGTCCATCGTCATCTCGGAGCGGTTCTTGTAGAAATCGTAGGCGAACGCGCCGATCATGGTGGGAATGGCGAGGAAGAACGAGAACTCCGCCGCCGCGCGCTTGTCGGCCCCCAGGAACATCGCCGCGACGATGCTGGCACCGGAGCGCGACACGCCCGGGATCATCGCGATGCACTGCGCGATGCCGATATAGAGATACATCAGCAACGGAAACCGGGTGGCGTCGTGCTCGCGCGCCTTGAGATCGAGCTTATCGACCCAGAGCAGGATGGCGCCCCCGACGATCAGCGAGAAGCACACCACCCATGGATTGAACAGCATGCTCTTGATGTATTTGCCGGCGACGAGACCGACGACGACCGCGGGCAGGAACGCCACCAGCACGCCGAGCACGAAGCGGCGTGCATAGGCGTCGCCCGTGAACATGCCGATTGCGACGTCCCATAATTTCTTGAAGTACAACACGACGATCGCGAGGATCGCGCCGAGCTGGATCAGGACCGTAAACGAATCCCAGAACGCGCCTTCGCCGAGATGGAAGAAGCGTTCCGCGAGCAGCAAATGGCCGGTCGAGGACACGGGAAGGAACTCGGTCACACCCTCGATGATGCCGAGGATCACTGCCCGGATTGCATCTGACATATTTACGGTCCATTTCGGCTGGAAAAGCGGGGATCTTCTCGCCCATCCGCTCCCTTGCTGCAATCGCAAAATGCGGCGTCGCGCCCTTGCTTCGCGGTTTTGAATGACTAGTGTGGCGCCGCACAAAACATTGATGGATTCTTAAGCACCATCACATAGTCAAAGGCTTCATGTTTACGCTGTTTCATCATCCGTTCTGCCCGCACTCGCGGTTCATCCGCCTGATCGCGGGAGAATACGGGCTTGAGCTGAAGTTGATCGAAGAGCGCAGCTGGGAGCGGCGCGAAGCATTTCTGCTGCTCAATGCGGCGGGCACGACGCCCGTCCTGGTGGACGACGAGCAGCCGCCGATCCCGGGCGCGGCGATCGTCGCCGAATATGTCGACGAGGCCTATGGCTCCGAGATGGGACTGAAGCGCCTGATGCCGGACACGATCGGCGAGCGCGTCGAGGTCCGCCGGCTGATGGCCTGGTTCAACGAAAAGTTTTTCGAGGAAGTCTCTCACCCGCTCGTCACCGAGCGCATCTACAAGCGCTTCATGAGCGAGGACAACGGCGGCGGACCGCCCTCGGCCGACGTGATGCGCGCCGCCAAGGCAAATGTGCGCTATCATCTGGCCTATATCGGCTGGCTGGCGCAGACGCGTAATTTCCTCGCCGGCGACCGGCTCAGCTACGCGGATCTCGCCGCCGCGGCGCACCTCTCGGCGATCGACTATCTGGGCGACGTGCCATGGAGCGAGGACGACGCGGCAAAGGCGTGGTACGCGCGGGTGAAATCCCGCCCCTCGTTCCGTCCGCTGTTGAGCGAATGGCTGGCCGGCGTGCCGGCGTCGCGGACCTACGTGGACCTGGACTTCTGAACTCCGATCCGACCGAACTGAAGACGGCGCTTGCAAACGAGGCACGTGCGCTCGGCTTCGATTGCATCGGCATCACGGAGCCCGGCACGATCGAAAGCGCCGGAAAGCATTTCCTCGAATTCATCGCATCCGGCGGCCATGGCGACATGGACTGGCTCGCCGCGCAGCCGGAGCGCCGGGTCGATCCGCGCGGGCTGTGGCAGGACGTGCGCAGCGTCATCATGCTCGGCGTCAACTACGGCCCCGACCAGGATCCGCTCGCGATCCTGCAACAGCGCACGCGCGCGGCGATCTCGGTCTATGCGCAGGGCGACGACTATCACGACCTCATCAAGAAGCGCCTGAAGGCACTGGCGCGATGGCTGGTTGCGACCTCAACTTGTGAGGTGAAGCCTTGCGAAGTGAAGGTGTTCGTCGACACCGCGGCCGTGATGGAGAAGCCGCTGGCGCAAGCCGCGCATCTGGGCTGGCAGGGCAAGCACACCAATCTGGTCTCGCGCGAATTCGGCTCCTGGCTGTTTCTCGGCGCGATCTACACCACGCTGGAACTGCCGCGCGACGATTCCGAGATCGATCATTGCGGCTCGTGCCGGGCGTGCCTCGACATCTGCCCGACCGCCGCCTTCCCCGCGCCCTACAGGCTCGATGCAAGGCGATGCATCTCGTATCTCACCATCGAGAACAAGGGACCGATCCCGCGCGAATTTCGCAAAAACATCGGCAACCGCATCTATGGCTGCGATGATTGCCTCGCCGCCTGCCCCTGGAACAAGTTCGCGCAGGAGGGCCGCGAGGCCAAGCTCGCCGCACGTGACGTTTTGCGCGCGCCGGGTCTCGCCGAGCTCGCACGGCTCGACGACGCTGCGTTTCGTGCGCTGTTCACGAAGTCTCCGGTCAAGCGCATCGGCCGCGAGCGCTTTTTGCGCAACGTGCTGATCGCGATCGGCAACTCCGGCGATGCGGCACTGGCGGACGAGGCGCGGCGATTGCTGGAGGATGAGAGCGCGCTGGTGCGCGGGGCTGCGGTGTGGGCGCTAGGGCAGTTGATGCCGCGGGATGAGTTCGAAACGATCAGGACGAATGCGATTGCTGGCGAGCGCGACGAAAGCGTGCATGAGGAGTGGCGCACCGCCTCCTAGTTCCTCTGCTGTCATGCTCCGCGAAAGCGGGGCATCCAGTACGCCGCGGCGTCTCGACTGAACCACAGCCGTCTCGGAGTACTGGATCGCCCGGTCAAGCCGGGCGATGACACTGTTGTTGTGATGAGAGCGCTTCGCGCCTCCTCACCATGAGGATTGAGCATCTTGATTTCCCCGCAGCTTCCCGCAAAGTCGCGCGTCATGACAAACATGCCTTTCTTCACCCGCGACGGCGACACATTCCATCCGATGGAAGTCGCCAACGGCCCGTGGGATCCGAAATCGCTGCACGGACGCGTCATCATCGGCCTGCTCGGCTTCGCCATCGAGGAGCGCCATTCCGGCCCCGAATTCGTGCCGGCGCGGCTGACCGTCGATATGTTTCGGCTTCCGACCATCGACAAGCCGATCGAGATGACGACACGTCTGGTGCGCGACGGGATGCGCATCCGCGTCGTGGAAGCAGAGTTCTTATCCGGCGGCGTCGGCATGGCGCGCGCTTCGTGCCAGCTGTTGCGGCGAACGCAGAATCCGGACGGCAATGTCTGGTCGCCGCCGAACTGGGACGTGCCGAAGCCGGCCGACATTCCCAAGCCGACCGATCCCAGGCTCGGCATGAACGGCAAATGGACCACGCGACCGATCGTCGGCCACATGGGCTCGCTCGGGCCACGAAAGCTCTGGATGAGCGAGGTGCGCGAGCTGGTCGCGGGCGTGCCGATGACGCCGTTCGTCCGTGTCGCTACCGGCGCGGACTTCGCCAGTCCGTTCGCCAACGCCGGCGACAAGGGGCTCGGCTACATCAACAGCGACGTCACGATCTATCTGCACCGCCTGCCGGTGACGAACTGGATCGGCTTCGACGTCGTGAACCACCAGGCCACCGATGGTGTGGCGATCGGCGAGTGCTGGCTGTACGATGAAGCGGGCCCGATCGGCACCGCCACAGTTGCGGCGCTGGCGCAGCGCAAGCCGATGGTAAACCCGTCGAAGCGGTAGGTACGCAAGAACGACGGCTAGCCAAAATGCCGCTGCATTTCCGGCCGCGCCTTGAGTTCCGCGCCCTGCCTGGCGACGATCTTCGCGATTCTATCAGGTGCAAACTTCAAATCGACAAACGCCGGCGCGGTGTTGGCGACCTCGTGATAGCTGACGATCCTGCCGTCTCGAAGCGTCATGATCGCCACGCCCTCGAACATCGCCCGCGCGCCATTCGCCTCCGGCAAGGTCGAGCGATAGCTGAACGTGTAGCGCGCATAGAGCGTGGTGCTGTTCGATACCGGGTCGTGCATGTCCCAGCGGAAGTCGGTCGCCGTGCGGTAGAACCAGTCGTCGATCATCGCGGCGATCTTCTCGCGGCCGGCGAAGGCGCCATAGAACACGTCGTGATAGACGCCGTCCTCGGTGAAGAGATCAGCGAAGGCTTTTCCGTTGCGTTGTTCGACCGCGTCGCAGAAGGCGCGCAGCATGGCGGTGGTGGTCATCGGCGATTCTCCCCTCCCATTCTCAGTCATGCCCGGGCGTGACCGGGGCATCCAGTACGCCGCGGCTTCTCGGCTTGAGCACGAGCGCCTCTGGAATACTGGATCGCCCGATCAAGTCGGGCGACGACACCGAGTGCTAGGTCGCGATTTCACCCGATCTCGGCCACCGCGGCAAGAATGCGGGCGATGTCCTGCGGGCGCGAGAGGCGGTGATCGCCGTCCTGGATCATGGTCAGCACGACATCGTCGGCGGGCAGGCGATGAGTCAGCGCGAACGCGTGCTGCCAGGGCACGTCAGGATCCTGCGCTCCTTGCAGGATGCGAACGGGACAGCCGAGGTCGATGGCGCTGCCGAGCACGAGATGGTTGCGCCCCTCCTCGATCAGATTCCGCGTGATCGGATAGGGCGAGCCGTCGCCATAATCCGATGGTCTCAGCCAGACGCCTTTGGTCTCGATCTCCTTCTTCACCGCGGCCGAAAAATTCTTCCACATCAGCTCCTCGGTGAAATCGGGCGCCGGCGCGATCAGCACCAGGCCCGCCAGCGAGGCTTTGGCTTGCTGTGTCTCTTGCCGCTTTTTGATTTCGCGCGCGAGCAACAGCGCCATCCAGCCGCCCATGGACGAGCCGATCAGGACTTGCGGGCCGGCGCAGAACCGCTCGAACACCGCGACGCTTTCCTCGAGCCAGCGCCCGATGGTTCCGTCGGCGAAATCGCCACCGGATTCGCCGTGGCCGGAATAATCGAACCGGACCAATGCACGGCCGTGATCCCGGGCCCATTCGTCCAGCGCCACGGCCTTGCTGCCCCGCATGTCCGATTTGAACCCGCCGAGCCAGACCAGCCCCGGTCCTTGAGCAGATTCTTGACCAGATTCTTGACCAGATTCTTGCGCCGCGCGGCGGCGCACTGCGATCCGGCGTGCGGACGGGCCCTCGCCCAATTCGATGAAGTCGAGCACGGCATCGGGAATTGCAGGGGTCATGGAACGTTTACTCTGGCTGTGCAGTTTGAGCTGTCCAGACGCGCTCCGCAGCGCAGCCGGACGTCGGCATTTGCCCTTTGGGACGCTTGCGGAACGGAAGCAAGGTGTCTATGTCCCTCTGCGTGCCCCGCCGTGGCCAAAATGCCTCGCATTTGAGGCTTTTTCGACCGCCGCACGAGCGATTGCTTGCCGGCAACCGTATCTTCCTGCAAAATAGCCGCCTCTTTTCATAACTTTGGAGAACCACCCATTCGCCGTCCCAATAAAGCCCCGCCCACTGCCGCCAAAGACGGGCCGCGCATCAATGACGACATTCGCAATGCGCAGATCCAGCTGATCGATCAGACCGGTGACAACAAGGGCACCATCGAGACCGTCGCGGCTATCCGCCTGGCCCAGGAAGCCGGCATGGATTTGGTCGAGATCTCGCCGAACGTCAGCCCTCCCGTCTGCAAGATCATGGACTACGGGAAGTATAAGTATTCCGCGCAGAAAAAAGCCGCCGAAGCCCGCAAGCGGCAGAAGATCGTCGAGATCAAGGAGATCAAGCTCCGCCCGATGATCGACGACCACGATTACGAAGTGAAGATGCGCGCAATGCAGCGGTTCTTCGAAGAAGGCGACAAGGTCAAGATCACCCTGCGCTATCGCGGCCGCGAAATGGCGCACCAGGAGATCGGCACCAAGCTGCTCGACAAGATCAAGACCGACGTCGCCGAGCTCGCCAAGGTGGAGCAGGACGCGCGGTTCGAGGGCCGTCAGGTCGTCATGGTGCTGGCGCCGCGCTGACGCGAGTTGTTCAGGATTGAGAGTTCAACGGCCCGTCCGGCTTTCCGGCGGGCCGTTTTGTTTTGGCCGAGGAAGAAGGGGAGGGAGCGCATCGAATGCTTGACGACTAACTCCTCGTCGCCTGCCAGGTGCCGCTGCACTGATCGCCGGAGATGATACCCCTCCACGAGCCGGCGCCGTTCACGCCAGCGAGCCGACCGCCGCCGCTGGCATGGGACGCCCCGACCGAGACATGGACCGCGACGGTACCGCTGCGATTGACCTTGCCGGAGACCCGGCCACCGCCGGCGGACGACACCCGACTGCCGGCGACGGTGAAGGGAACGCTGTAGCCGGAGCTGCAGTTGCCGCGGGTGGTGGCGAAGGTGACGTTCCAGACGCCGTCGTAGCCGCGGATGCGCGCATCGGCAGTCGACGGACACGCGGCCATGGCAAGCACGGCCAACAGCGCCAGGCGGCACGGACGAGCGAGATCCGTCAAAGACGGAAGCGATTGGGAAAAATGGGGCATTCTGGTCCTGCTCCGGGCGACACGCTCGGACATGAGGTTAGCAATTCCGGATAGTCGGCGGCTAGGTTCCGCCGGTTCATCGTTGCCAATTCGCCCGTCCTCTGTCATAAGCCCAGCCTTCATTGCCCGGCTGATTAAGGGCTGCCGTGGCGGTGTCCGTGCGGGTTTCGCGCTTGTTCGTAAAACCTGAGCACAATCAACGCTCTAACGAGCATTTTGACGGCCAGCCGCCTTTGCGGGCGGATTTCTATGGCCATTAGGAGAGCCAAATGCCCAAGCTGAAGACCAAATCGGGCGCTAAAAAGCGCTTCAAGGTGACTGCCACCGGCAAAGTGATGTTCGCGCATCGTAGCAAGCGTCACGGCATGATCAAGCGGACGAAGAAGCAGATCCGGCAGCTGCGCGGCACCGCCGTGCTGTTCAAGACCGACGGCGACAACGTCAAGAAGTACTTCTTGCCGAACGCCTGATCGCGTCCACGATCATTGCCACCCGCGCCGCAGCTTTCGCGGCGATCCGAACATCAAGTCACTTCTGAAGGATATTTGTCATGGCTCGCGTCAAACGCGGTGTGACCGCCCACGCCAAGCACAAGAAAGTCTACAAGGCCGCCAAGGGTTTCCGCGGCCGCCGCAAGAACACGATCCGCACCGCCAAGCCGGCGGTCGAGAAGGCTCTCGTGTATGCCTTCCGTGATCGCAAGCGCAAGAAGCGGACGTTCCGCGCGCTCTGGATCCAGCGCATCAACGCCGCCGTGCGTCCGTTCGGCCTGACCTACAGCCGCTTTATCGACGGCATGGCCAAGTCCGGGATCACCGTGGACCGCAAGGTGCTGTCGGATCTCGCGATCAACGAGCCCGCGTCGTTCCAGGCGATCGCCGAGAAGGCCAAAGCCGCTCTGGCGGCCTGAAGCCTAACGGCCGGCTCCGCCGGCCTTCAGCGCGCGTTGCGAGTAGCGCTGGGCGATCTCCGCCCGGCAGAATGCGGTGAATGACAGATACATGGTGCCGGATTTATTCCGGTACTTCCGGTCGCACACGCGCATCTCGCGTTGGTAAGCCTGTTTCCGCGCACTGTTGAGGCTGGGCATGAAGTCCGCCTCGCATTTCTTCTCGACGGCGGCGCCGAGCTGGACATCGCCGCTCGCGGTCAATTGGCAATCCTGAAACACTTTCATCGCGCTTTCGCAGCCCTTCTGGGCACCGATGGTGTCGACGACCTCGTCCAGCGTCATGGATTTCTCCATGCAGACCATGGCGCGCGCCGGGGTGCTCGTGACAGAGAGAACGACGGCGAGAGCAGCCAGACCGGATCTTGAGAGCATCGCGAAAGTCTCCTCATATCCTCCTTGGTGCCAGCCTCCCGCGCGAGGTTCAACCCAGCCGCTCGTCAGCCCGAATCACCGGCTTTTCGCTTGACGTTACGGCCTTCGGGCGGCGACAACCCAGCCGAATTTGGCAGCAGGGATTTGACCGTGTCCGACCTCGCAATGCTCGAAACATCCATCCTCGACCAGATCGCCGCCGCCGGCGACGAGGCCGCCCTCGAAGCGGTGCGCGTCGCAGCCCTCGGCAAGAAGGGTTCGATCTCGGCACTGCTTGCCACGCTCGGAAAAATGTCGCCGGACGAGCGCAAGACGCAAGGCGCCGCGATCAACCAGGCCAAGGACAAGGTCACTGAAGCGCTCGCCGCGCGGCGCGACGTCTTGAAATCGGCGGCGCTCGACGCGCGGCTTGCGTCGGAAACCATCGACGTCACCCTGCCGCTGCGCGATGCGCCGGCTGAAGCCGGCCGCATCCATCCGCTGAGCCAGGTCTGGGACGAACTGACCACGATCTTCGCCGATATGGGATTCTCGGTCGCCGAAGGCCCGGATATCGAAACCGACGACTACAACTTCACCAAGCTGAATTTTCCGGAAGGCCATCCCGCGCGCGAGATGCACGACACCTTCTTCTTCCATCCGAAGGAGGACGGCTCCCGCATGCTGTTGCGAACCCACACCTCGCCAGTGCAGGTGCGCACCATGCTGAGCCAGAAGCCGCCGATCCGCGTGATCTGCCCGGGCCGCACCTATCGCATCGATTCGGATGCGACGCACACGCCGCAATTCCACCAGGTCGAAGGCCTCGTCATCGACAAGCACTCGCATCTCGGCCACCTCAAATGGATCCTGCACGAGTTCTGCAAAGCGTTCTTCGAGGTCGACCATATCAACATGCGTTTCCGGCCCTCGTTCTTCCCGTTCACCGAGCCGTCGCTGGAAGTCGACATCCAGTGCCGCCGCGACAAGGGCGAGATCCGCTTCGGCGAGGGCGAGGACTGGCTCGAGATTCTCGGCTGCGGCATGGTGCATCCGAACGTGCTGCGCGCCTGCGGCATCGATCCCGACGAGTACCAGGGCTTCGCCTGGGGCATGGGCATCGACCGCATCGCCATGTTGAAATACGGCATCGCCGATTTGCGCCAGCTGTTCGACAGCGACGTCCGCTGGCTCTCCCATTACGGCTTCAAGCCGCTCGAAGTGCCGACGCTGGCGGGAGGGCTGAGCTCGTGATGGGCTTGCCCGGACACGCGTACGCAAAGACTCTCTCCGTTCCCTCCCCCCTTGTGGGGGAGGGTCAGGGAGGGGGGTAGCCGCGGATGCCGCACGCAGTTGTAAGCCAGCGTCAGCGCGGCCGGGCGAAGCAGCTTCGCCAAGCGATGACGCGCGCCGAAACACTGCTGTGGCGGTATTTGAAGGCTAACCGGATGGATGGTGTCGGCATCCGACGCCAGACGCCGATCGGAAACTACATCGCCGATTTCGTTTGTTTCTCATCAAAACTCATCATCGAGGTCGATGGGGAATCTCACGATTTCGAAGAGCGCCAAAAGGCGGATCAACAGCGCGATGCGTTCTTTGCTGCCGAGGGTTTTCAGGTTCTGCGCTTCACCAACGAGCAGGTGATGACAAATCTGGAGGGCGTTGTTGAGGCAATCCGCCAGGCGGCATCCGCCGGAGCCCGCGGCTTACCCCCCTCCCTGACCCTCCCCCACAAGGGGGGAGGGAACATTGACACCGACAAAAGCAACTCAGTGAACACCGACAAGAGCCGAGGCACACAGCCATGAAATTCACTCTCTCCTGGCTGAAGGAACATCTCGACACCGACGAGCCGCTGGACAAGCTGGCCGAGAAGCTCACCATGATCGGGCTCGAGGTCGAGAACATCGAGGACAAGGCGAAGGCGCTGAAGCCCTTCACCATCGCGAAGGTGATCTCCGCCGAGCAGCATCCGAATGCGGATCGTCTGCGCGTCTGCATCGTCGACACCGGTGACGGTGGCGCGCCCGTGCAGGTGGTGTGCGGAGCGCCGAATGCGCGGACGGGGCTCGTCAGCGTGTTTTCGCCGCCCGGCACCTACATTCCCGGCAAGGACATCACGCTCGGTGTCGGCACCATCCGGGGTGTCGAGAGCCGCGGCATGCTGTGCTCGGCGGCCGAATTGCAGATTTCCAACGACCATGACGGCATCATGGAATTGCCCGCGGATGCGCCGATCGGCGCTGCTTACGCTGCATGGGCCGGCCTCGGCGATCCCGTGGTCGAGATCAATCTGACACCGAACCGGCAGGACTGCACCGGCGTGCACGGCATCGCGCGCGATCTTGCCGCCGCCGACATGGGCAAGTTCAAGGACCCCACCATCAAGCCGATCAAGGGCGAATTTCCTTGCCCGGTTAAGGTCACGGTCGAGGACGCGACGTTGTGCCCGGGTTTTGCGCTGCGGCTCGTGCGCGGCGTGAAGAACGGGCCGTCGCCGGAGTGGCTGCAGAAGCGGCTGACCGCGATCGGGCTGCGTCCGATCAACGCGCTGGTCGACATCACCAACTTCATGACTTACGACCGCGCGCGGCCGCTGCACGTGTTCGACGCGAAGAAAGTGAAGGGCAATCTCGTGGTGCGCCGCGCCCGTGACGGCGAGACGCTGCTCGCGCTGGACGGCCGCACCTACAATCTCGATCCCAACGTCTGCGTGATCGCGGACGAGCACGGCGTCGAATCGCTCGCCGGCATCATGGGCGGCGAGGCCTCGGGCTGCGACGAGACCACCACGGACGTGCTGATCGAATCGGCGCTGTGGAACGAGATCAACATCGCCCAGACCGGCCGCAAGCTCGGCATCAATTCGGACGCGCGCTACCGTTTCGAGCGCGGTGTCGATCCGGCTTTCATGGTGCCCGGGCTAGAGCTCGCGACCAAACTCGTGCTGGAGATGTGCGGCGGCACGCCGTCGGAGAACGTCGTGGTCGGCAAGACCTTCGGCGACGACCGCGTGATCGATTTTCCGGTCAACGAGGTCAAGCGGCTGTCGGGCATCGAAGTGCCGATGCCGGAGATGAAGCGCATCCTGACCCATCTCGGCTTCATGATGGCGGGCCCGGGTCCGGTCGTGAAGGTCGCCGTGCCGTCGTGGCGTACCGACGTGCACGGCAAAGCCGACATCGTCGAGGAAGTCGTCCGCATCCACGGCGTCGACAAGGTGCCGATGACGCCGTTCGAGCGCGGCGAGGACGCACGCAAACCCGTGCTGACCCCGCTCCAGCTCCGCACCCGCCGCGCCAGGCGCGCGCTGGCGAGCCGCGGCATCATCGAAGCGGTGACATGGTCCTTCATCACGAAATCCGCGGCCGAGTTGTTCGGCGGCGGCCAGCGCGAACTCGAGGTCGCCAACCCGATCGCGTCGGATTTGTCCGACATGCGCCCGACCCTGTTGGCGGGCCTGATCGCGGCGGCGCAGGCCAATGCCGATCGCGGCTTTGGCGATGTCGCGCTGTTCGAAGTCGGGCAGGTGTTCAAGGGCGATCGCCCGCAGGATCAGTTCATGGCGGCAAGCGGCGTCCGCCGCGGCTTTGCGTCATCGCAGGGTCTCGGACGGCACTGGTCGGGTTCGGCGCCGGCTGATTTGTTCGACGCCAAGGCCGATGCGCTCGCGGTGCTCGCTGCCGCCGGCGCACCGATGCAGGCCCTTCAGATCGTCGCGGGCGGCCCGTCCTGGCTGCATCCCGGGCGCTCCGGTACGATCCAGATCGGGCCGCAGAACGTGCTGGGTTATTTCGGCGAGATGCATCCGCGCGCGCTCGAGGCGCTCGGCGCCGGTGGCCCGCTGATGGTGTTCGAGGTGATCCTCGACCGCATCCCCGAGGCGAAGAAGAAGCCGACCCGTGCCAAGCCCGTGATCGAGCTGTCGGCATTTCAGCCCGTGTCGCGTGACTTCGCCTTCATCGTCGACCGCACCGTGAAGGGCGGCGACATCGTGCGCGCGGCCCAGAGCGTCGACAAGAAGCTGATCACCGCTGTGAACGTATTCGACGTCTACGAAGGCAAGGGCATCGACGACGGCAAGAAGTCGATCGCAATCGCGGTGACGATCCAGCCGCGCGAAAAGACCCTGACCGACCAGGAGATCGAGGCCGTTGGCGCGAAGATCGTGGCGGAGGTGACGAAGAAGACCGGCGGCACTTTGAGAGCATGATCATGCTCGAGAATCATAGAGCATGAATCTCACTGACTTTCTTCCAAAGGACGTCAGCCTCACCATTGCGATGGCGCTCTGCGCCGTCGCTTTCGTTTCGGGCACCGCGCGCGGCTTCTCCGGCTTCGGCTCGGCGCTGATCTTCATGCCGTTGGCGAGCAGCATCGCGGCGCCGCGTCTGGTTGCCGCGCTGCTCCTCGTGATCGATTTCGTCGCGGCCGCGCCGCTGCTGCCTGACGCCTGGCGCAAGGCCGACCGCAAGGCCACTGCCGTGATCGTGCTGGGCGCGCTGGTCGGCGTGCCCGTCGGCACCTATTTCCTCAGCGCGCTCGAACCCGTTACGACGCGATGGATCATCTCCTGCTTCGTCGCCGCGCTGTTGCTTCTGCTACTGTCGGGCTGGCGCTATCGCGGCAAGGACCACGCCTGGCTCTCGGTCGGCATCGGCAGCCTCTCCGGCTTCTGCAGCGGCCTCGCCCAGACCGGCGGCCCGCCGATCGTCGGCTACTGGCTCGGCCGTCCCATCGCCCCGATTGTCGCGCGCGCCAACATCTTGCTGTTTTTTGGCGCGTCGGATTTTTTCTCGATGGTCAGCTATGCGACGACCGGCCTGATCTCGCGCGAATCGCTCGTGCTCTCGCTCATCGTCGGTCCGGTCTATGCGATCGGCGTCGCCTTCGGTGCGTCGCTGTTCGGCCGTGCCAGCGAAAAGGTGTTTCGCGCCATTTGCTACGCGCTGATCGCGACCGCGGTGGTCGCGGGACTACCGCTGCTGGATGGGATTTTGCGGTAAGCCATCCATTTTCGTCCTGGCGAAAGCCAGGACCCATTACCCCGGTCAGTGTTTGTAGCGCGAGTTGGCGACCAAAAGTCTTCGCCAAACGACTTCCTGGGGTAATGGGTCCCGGATCTGCGCTGCGCTTGTCCAGGACGACGATGACTCAATTGCTCTGCTGCCGCGGCGCGCGCCGCTTCTTCGTCGACTGCGTCGGGACATCGGCCGGCTCGTCCTTGAGCGCGCCGATCTTGCGCAAGGCTGCGTCCGCGGCGCGCTCGCCGCTTTCCCAGGCGCCGTCGACAGTGCCCCACAGCGTCTCGTGCGTGGCTTCGCCGGCGAGGAACATGTTGCCGATCGGCTCGGCCAGGATTCTTCGCGAGAGCTGACCGCCGGGCGAGGCCGCCGACATCGCACCCATCACGAAAGGCGAGGCGTTCCAGCGCGTCACGCTGGCCTTCTGCACTGCGGCGGCGACTTCGCTGCCGAACAGCTTCGTGATCCATTCTCTGGCGAAGGCCGTCATCGCCTTCTCGCCTTGCTGAGTGAGATCGCGGCCGAACGAGCCGCCGACATCGATCGAACACAGCGAGGAGCCGCCGATATTGGCGAACATCAGCGCTGTGCGCGTCGAGTTGCTCTGCTCGATCAGGATGTCGTCGCGCGACAGGCCGAGCGGATTGCCCGGCAGTTGCAGCACGATGTGATCGTAGCTTCCGAGCGTGAGCTTCGATGCAGCATCGAGCGTGCGCTTGGGAATGTCAGGCCCAAACTTGATCGCGCCCGAAATCAGCACATTGGTCGAGACTGTGATGATGGCGGCGCGTGCGGCGATCTTGCCCGCCTGTGTCTCCACGCTGACGTCGCGATTGCTCCAGACGATCCGGCTCGCCGGCGTCGACAACGCGACCGGCGCCTGCTCACCGAGTTTGGCGATCAGGGTCCCCAGGCCCTGGCGGCAGGCGATCGCGGCGTTGCGATCCTGTGCCCGCGCCTTGTCGATCGCAGACAGCTCCTTCAGGTCCTTGCCGGCGAAGCTCGCGCCCAGCATGAACTCGGCCGCGCCGGCCCAATCACCGAGATCCTTCGGCAGCACCGAGGCGCAGGCGGTATCGAGCTTGCCGCGCGCGGCCTCGTCGATGGCGCGGTTGGCGCGCACCAGCGCCGCCAGGAACTCCTCGGTCTCGCCGGCCCGCGCATTGCGGCGGCCGATGCGCATCTTCTGGCCTGATGGGGCCGGCAACACGTCGAGCCCGGCGCTGCGCGCCAGCCGGATCATCGGATTGGTGTCGGGATTGTGCATCCAGCGCGCGCCGCGATCGAACGGCGTGTCGAAGGTGGTCGTATCCGTGATGCAGCGGCCGCCGATCTGCGACGCCGCTTCCACCACCACGACCTTGCGATTGGCCGCCATGATGCGCCGCGCCGCGGCAATTCCGGCCGCGCCCGCGCCGATCACGACAATGTCAGCCTCGCGCGGCAGGGTCGCGGCGGTTGCGCGCAGGACCGGCATCGCGGCAAGGCCCGCCGACGCCGATAGGAAGCTGCGGCGCGTGATTGTCATGGCATGGTTTCCGGAGACTTGCAGCAAACGGGAACAGCTAGCGAACCTTGCCGTATCTGATGTTGCGCGGCAACCATCATGGTGAATCAATCGTGCTTGATGTCACGGAGCGATGAACCGAATTGCAACACGTTCCGACCATGGTAGAGAAGAGAAAAAGACGGCCGGAAAAGGCCGTGGGGGAGTTTTGAAATGGGGACGGTCCTGGATTCAGTCGGCAAGCTGATTGCCGCGTACCTCTCGAAGGAGGTGCCGGGCTATGAGCCGTTCACGCCGAGCGACCCCGAGCATCTGCGCGGCATCATGGAGCCCGGCGACGTGCTGCTGGTCGAGGGCAACAACCGCATCTCCGGCATCATCAAATATCTGACGCAGTCGACCTGGTCCCACGGCGCACTCTATGTCGGCCCGATCGAGGGCGCGGAAGAGCCCGACGGCGAGCCGCACGTGCTGATCGAGGCCAATATCGGCGAAGGCGTCACCTCCGCGCCGCTGTCGAAATATTTCCCCTATCACACCCGCGTCTGCCGCCCGGTCGGGCTGTCCTATGAGGACCGCACCACGGTCTGCCGCTATGCGATCAACCGCATCGGCTTCGGCTACGACACCAAGAACATCGTCGACCTGATGCGCTTTCTGTTTCCGCTGCCGATCCCGCAGCGCTGGCGGCGCCGCATGATCTCGATCGGCTCGGGCGATCCCACCAAGATCATCTGCTCGGCCCTGATCGCGCAGGCGTTCGACGCCGTGCGCTATCCGATCCTGCCGAAGATCACCAAGGCCGGCAGCCGTGCTGCCCGCCGCGAGATCCTGCATATCCGCGATTCCTCGCTCTACATGCCCCGCGACTTCGACATCTCGCCCTATTTCGAGGTCGTCAAACCCACCATCGTGCACGGCTTCGACTACACCGCCTTGCACTGGGCCGACAAGCAGAAGCCGCTCGAGGAGGTAGCCGGCACATTCAGTGTGTTTCCAGAAACGTTCAGTGCGCCGCCGCTCGTTCCTGAAGCGATTGACGAAGAGGCGCCGGTTCCGGCTGAAGAAGTGAGCGCGCATCCAGCGGAGATGGTCGATCGCATCACCGTCTCGGAGCGCTTCCGGCGGCTGAAGAAGCTGGCCATGGACCGCCCAAGGCGGCGCGGTCGGGCGCGCGAAAGGGCGGCGTAGCCTCGACTGCCCTTGCGTCGTCCTGGCGAAAGCCAGGACCCATTATCGCAGAGAGACGTTTGGCGAAGATTCGTCGTTCGGTACAGCTACCTGGCAAGCTCGATGGATTCCGCGGTATGGGTCCTGGCTCCCGTGCGCAATTGCGCACTAGGCCACGACGACGCCAGAGGAAATATCGCGCATCCCTCTCCGCCATTGTGCGAGCGTCGCAAGGGAGCGACGAGCAGAACCTACCGCTCCGCCCGCCCGATCACCGCCATCAGCTCCGCGATCTTCTCGCGCTGGTCCGCCTTGTCGCCGCTCGCGATCGCATGCTCGACGCAATGGGCGACGTGATCTTTCAGAACCTCTTCCTCGACCCGGCGCAGCGCGGCGCGCACCGCCGAGATCTGGGTGACGATGTCGATGCAATAGCGGTCTTCCTCGACCATTTTCGAGAGGCCGCGAACCTGCCCCTCGATCCGGCCAAGACGTTTGCCGACGGATGCCTTGATGTCCTTGCGCATGCGGTCTATATACCCCCCTAGGGTATAACTTGCAAGGCCGGAGCGTGGCAATGAACGACGCCGAACATGAGCACCGTCACAGCGCGGACACACATTCCGGATGCGGCTGTTCCAGTAAGGGTGCCCCGGTCGACAAGCCCGCGGCTGCGTCCTGCTGCGGCGCGCACGGCGATCACGCGCATGACCACGGCGCCGCGGCAAAAGTCCGCGATCCCGTCTGCGGCATGACGGTCGATCCCGCGACGTCCAAGCACCGCTTCGACCATCATGCCGAGACCTTCCATTTCTGCTCGGCCGGCTGCCGCGCCAAATTCGCCGCCGACCCCGCAAAATATCTCGCCAAAGAGAAGACACCCCAGCCCGAGATGCCCGCAGGCACGATCTACACCTGTCCGATGCATCCGCAGATCCGCCAGGCCGGACCCGGCACCTGCCCGATCTGCGGCATGGCTCTGGAGCCGGAAGTGGCAAGTTTGGAGACCGGCCCCAATCCTGAGCTTGCCGACATGACGCGGCGGTTCTGGATCGGCGGCGCGCTGGCGCTGCCGGCCGTCGTGCTGGAGATGGGCGGCCATCTCGCGGGCCCGCACAACTGGATCGATGCGACGCTGTCGAACTGGATCCAGCTCGTCTTCGCCACGCCCGTGGTGCTGTGGGCCGGTTGGCCGTTCTTCGTCCGCGGCTGGCAGTCGCTGCTGACGCGCAACCTCAACATGTTCACGCTGATCGCGATGGGCACGGGCGTTGCCTATGTCTACAGCCTGATCGGCACCATCGCGCCGCAGATTTTCCCGGCCACCTTCCGCGGCCACGAAGGCGCGATCGCGGTCTATTTCGAGGCGGCGGCGGTCATCACCGTGCTGGTGCTGCTCGGGCAGGTGCTGGAGCTGCGCGCCCGCGACGCGACGTCGGGTGCGATCAAGGCGCTGCTGCAGCTCGCTCCGAAGACCGCGCGCCGCATCGATGCTGAGGGCGGCGAGCACGAGGTCGAGATCGACGCACTTCATGCCGGTGACCGCTTGCGCGTGCGTCCTGGCGAAAAAGTGCCGGTCGACGGCGTCATTCTGGAAGGTCGTTCCTCGCTCGACGAGTCGCTGGTCACAGGCGAATCCATGCCGGTGACCAAGGAGACGGACGCGAAGGTGATCGCCGGCACGCTCAACCAATCCGGCAGCTTCATCATGCGCGCCGACAAGGTCGGGCGTGAGACGCTGCTGTCGCAGATCGTGCAGATGGTTGCGGACGCGCAGCGCTCGCGCGCGCCGATCCAGCGTCTCGCCGACCAGGTCGCGGGCTGGTTCGTGCCGGCAGTGATTGCGGTCGCGGTCGCTGCTTTCGCGGCCTGGGCTTGGTTCGGGCCGGAGCCGCGACTGGCCTTCGGCCTCGTCGCCGCCGTCAGCGTGCTGATCATCGCCTGCCCCTGCGCGCTTGGCCTGGCGACTCCGATGTCGATCATGGTCGGCGTCGGCCGCGGCGCGCAGGCAGGCGTGCTGATCAAGAACGCCGAGGCGCTGGAGCGAATGGAGAAGATCGACACGCTGGTGGTCGACAAGACCGGCACCCTGACCGAGGGCAAGCCGAAGGTGGTCGCGATCGTGCCGGCCACCGGCTTTGCGGAAGATGATATCCTCCGCATGGCCGCCAGCGTCGAGCGCGCCAGCGAGCATCCTCTGGCCGATGCGATCATGCGCGCCGCAAAGGAGAAGCAGCTCGCGCTGGGCCAGGTCGAGCAATTCGATTCGCCGACGGGCAAGGGCGCGACCGGCAAGGTCGACGGCAAAACCATCGTGCTCGGCAATGCCAGATATCTGATGTCGATCGGCATCGACACCCAAGCACTCGATGGCGAGGCCGAACGGCTGCGCGGCGATGGCGCGACCGTGATCAACATGGCGGTCGACGGCCGGCTTGCCGGCCTGTTCGCGATCGCCGATCCGGTCAAGGCTTCCACGCCCGAGGCCCTGAAGGCACTGGCAGCCGAAGGCATCAAGGTCATCATGCTGACCGGTGACAACCGCACCACGGCCGAGGCCGTCGCACGCCGGCTCGGCATCGCCGATGTCGAGGCCGAGGTGCTGCTGGATCAGAAGAGCGCGGTGGTGACAAAGTTGCAGAAGGCCGGCCGCAGCGTCGCGATGGCCGGCGACGGCGTCAACGACGCGCCGGCGCTGGCCGCAGCCGAAGTCGGCATCGCCATGGGCACCGGCACGGACGTGGCGATGGAGAGCGCCGGCGTCACGCTGCTGAAGGGCGATCTCACCGGCATCGTGCGGGCGCGAAAACTGTCGCAGGCGACGATGAGCAACATCCGGCAAAACCTGTTCTTCGCCTTCATCTACAACGCCGCCGGCATTCCGATCGCGGCCGGCATCCTCTATCCGACCTTCGGCGTGCTGCTCTCGCCGATCATCGCCGCGGCCGCGATGGCGCTGTCCTCGGTCAGCGTCGTTGGAAATGCGCTGCGGCTGCGGGCAACGCGGCTGTGAGCGAGCGCCCTCTCTCTCGCACCGTTCACGAAACGAGGTAAGATGCGCGTAGCCCGGATGGAGCGGAGCGAAATCCGGGATCTGTCCACGTATCGAAGCCGCCACGGATTGCGCTTCGCTCCATCCGGGCTACCACATCATCGCCGAACGCGGCGTGCGTTATGGCCGCGTGGTGATGATCCCGACGGGGACAGCAAGCAGGCGAAGGCACGGAAGCAGGCGCACCGGCATGAGTAGATTTGCCGCGCAGGCGGTGCGTTCCCCTCTCCCCTTGTGGGAGAGGGTGGCTCGCCGCAGAGCGGCGAGACAGGTGAGGGGTATTTTTTAGCGCCAAAACCGACAGGGACAACCCGAGAGCCCCCCCACCACACGCACGTCACG
>NZ_JBVVPN010000001.1:234699-384161 GCF_055811035.1 Bradyrhizobium sp. MI1.10 | reverse complement strand
CCCCCCCCCCCCCCCCCCCGCCGCGGCGCGGGGCCCGGGGGGGGGGGGCCCCCCCCCCCCGGGGGGGGGGGGGGGGGGGCCCCCCCCCCCGGCCCCCCCACGGGTGAGGGGTATGTGTCCGCGACTACTCCTCTTCGAGCTCGCGGAGAGCCACCCCTCATCCGGCGCTTCGCGCCACCTTCTCCCACAAGGGGAGAAGGGAAGAGCGTTCCACCCTGCGGATTTAAGCCGCCTTCGCCGCGCTCCCACCCGGCAATCCCGCCCGGGCGAGGCCGCCGTAGAGCTGCTCATTCGGCATTTCCTCGCGCAGGATCCTGCGCACCGCGATCAATTTCTCCAAATCGATGCCGGTCGCAAAGCCCTTGCTCTCGCACAGGAACACGAGATCCTCGAACACGACATTGCCGGTCGCGCCGGGAGCGAAGGGGCAGCCGCCGAGGCCGCCGAGCGAGCCGTCGAGGATACGCGCGCCTTCGTCGAGCGCCGCGGCCGCGTTCGCGATGCCCATGCCGCGGGTGTCGTGGAGATGGATGCAGATCGGCTTTGACCCCGCGAGCTTCACCGCGGCGCGCGTCAGCTCCGCCACCTGCTTCGGCCCGGCATAGCCGACGGTGTCGGCGATGCCGACGAAATCGACACCGGCCTCCAGGCATTTGTCGACCAGCCGCAGCACTTCTGCAGGGTCGACCGCCCCGGTGATCGAGCAGCCCAGCGCCATCGAGATCGCCGCGTTGACCAGCGGCTTGTGGCTGGTGCCATCGCGCATCTCGCACAGGCGTTTCAGATTGGCGATCGCGGACTCGCGCGAGCGGTGCGCATTGGCCTGGCTGTGCTCTTCCGTTGCCGAGACCACGGAGGCGATTTCGCCGACGCCGGATTCCAGCGCCTCGTTCACGCCGCGTTCGTTGAGCGCAAGCGCGATGCCATGCGCGCCGGGCAATGAAGCGACGGTCGCGACGACGTCGCGAACATCGACGAATTGCGGAAACGTCTTTGCCGGCAGGAACGAGCCGACCTCGAAATGCCGCACACCGGCGGCATATTCCTCGCGCACCCAGCGTTGCTTGGCTTCGGTCGACGGAATTTTCTTCACGAGCTGGAGCCCGTCGCGCAGGCCGACTTCGCGCAGGCTGACGCGTTCTGCGGGGTAAATCTCCTGAATCCGGCTCATGCGCGCCTCCCTGTTGTTTTTGACGTGGCGTCTTCATTTTCGGTGTTGATCTCGGCGCGAACGGTCGCGGTGTCGCCCCCGAGCGGCGCGACCCTCAGGCCTTCGCCGATATGGCTGCCGTTCCACTCGATCGGCAGCGCCGGCACCCGGAACGGCTTGCCGTCGGCGGTGACATTGTTGACGAGGCCGCCCGGCCGCAGCACATGCGGATCGGTGAAGAGATCCTCGGGCCGGTTGATCGGAGAAAAGCAGATGTTGAGCGCATCGAGCCTCTGCGACAGTCTTGCCACGTCCCACTGCCTGATGATCCCGGCCGCGCGCGGAATGATCCGCGCACGCGCCAGAATGCGATCGGTCGTGGTGCGCAAGGCGGGATCATCGAGGAATTCAGTCAGGCCGAACTCGCGGCAAAAGCTCTGCCAATGGCCTTCGGTGACGACGCCGATGAAGATGCGCTCGCCGCCGGCGGTCTCGAAGATGTCGTAGATCGGCCACGCATGCTCGCGCTCCGGCATCGAGCGCGGCTTGTTGCCGGTCATCTCGTATTCGACCATGTGCTGGGCAACCAGAAACAGGCAGTTCTCGAACAGGCCGATGCGGATGTCGGCGCCGTCGCGTTGTCCCCCGCGCTTCTGATAGAGCGCAGCGAGGATCGCGATCACACCGAACATGCCGCCCATGATGTCGTTGGCGGACGAGCCGACACGCTGGGGCTTTTCGCTGGTGCCGGTCATGGCGGCAAGCCCCGCCATCATCTGCACGACCTCGTCGAGCGCGGGGCGGTGCTCGTAGGGACCGGAGAGGAAACCCTTGTGGCCGGCGATGATCAGCTCCGGATGCCGGCGGCGCAGTTCGTCGGCGCCAAGCCCCTGCTTCGCGAGCTGGCCGTCGCGAAAATTCTCCAGGAACACGTCGGCCGTCGCCAGCAGCCGGTGCATGGTGTCGAGATCCTCAGGCTTCTCGAAATCCAGCACCACGCTGCGCTTGCCGCGGTTGAACAACGGGAAGAAAGCGGTGCCCATGCCTCCCAGGCTCCGGGTCTTGTCGCCCGCGGGCGGCTCGACCTTGATCACGTCGGCTCCGAGCTGCGCCAGGATCATGCCGCAGGTCGGGCCCATGACCATGTGGGTCATCTCGATGACGCGCACGCCTGCGAGCGGCAATCCGGCCACCGATTCTTCCGTCGCCATATGCGCCTGTTCCTTTGCCCGGCTGGTTCCGCTTGTTGTCAAGCGGGTTGGTGAAGCAACGGTCTTGCCGAATTCATCGTGGCTTCGTTGATGCGGGCGGTCAATCCGGCCATAAGCGGTGCCGCCGATCTCCCTTGCCGAAGTGGCCCGGGGTGTCTACCTCTCGCGGGTGATTTCGTGAGAGGTACTCCCATGCTGGATGCCGCCGTCAAGGCGCTGTCGCAAATGATCTCGCCGCCGATGCGCTCGATCCTGTGGCGGTCGATCGGCGTCGCACTGGTGCTGATCATCGTGCTGGCGATCGGCTTGCAGCGGCTCCTGAGCTGGTTTGCGACCTATGGCGAGGCCTGGCTGGAAGGCCTGCTCGGTCCGGGCTGGCACTCATCGCTCGAGGTGTTGTCCTGGATCATTTCGATCGCCGCGGGCTTCGGCGTCGTGTTCGGGGCTGTGTTCCTGATGCCCGCCATCACCTCGCTGGTGGCGAGCCTGTTCGTCGACGACGTCGCCGACATCGTCGAGCGCGAGCACTATCCGGCGGAGCGGCCGGGCGTCGCGCTGCCGTTCAGCCAGGCGATCTACGAGGGCGTCAAGACCGCGCTGCTGACGATCCTGGTCTACCTGATCGCGTTGCCGCTGGTGCTGTTCGCCGGCGCCGGTTTCCTGGTCTTCTTCCTCGCCACGGCCTGGCTGCTCGGCCGCGAATATTTCGAGCTCGCGGCGATGCGGTTTCGCTCGCCGGAGGAAGCCAAGGCGATGCGGCGCGACAATGCCGCGACCATCTTCACCGCGGGCCTGTTCATCGCAGCCTTCGTCTCGATCCCGATCGTCAATCTGGCGACGCCGATCTTCGCCATGGCCTTCATGGTCCACATGCATAAGCGGCTCTCAGGCCCGCGGCCCGAGCTGATCGAGCCGGCGCGACAGATGCGGTGAGGGGACGCTCCCTCTCCCGCTTGCGGGAGAGGTGACCAACCCCGTCGCGCGATCGGGCGAACCAACCATCGTCGCATTCAGGCGACCTTCACTCCGCATCTGCGCAACAGCATCCTGGCGAAGCCGAACGGCGCCGGCGTGAACGGGCCGGGCGGGGCACGGGTAACAAGCGCGACGACGCCGAGCGCGGCCATCGCCACCCAGAAGCACAGCCAGAAGCCGTCGATATAGGCGAGCACATTGGCCTCGCGCTGGACGAAGCCCGCGAGCGTACCGACCGCGCGTGCCTGTGCCGAGCCGGCACCATGGGCCGCAAAATGGTCGGCGAGCTGTTTCAGCATGCGGACCACATCGACGTCGCCGACGCCGAGATTCTGGCCGAGATAGAAGGAATGGATCTGCTCGCGGACGCGCAGCCACGTCCCCATCAACGCCACGCCGATCTCGGCACCGCCGAGCCGCATGATCTGGATATAGGCGGCAAACGAGGTCGCACGGCTCGGATCGGAATTGGACAGCAGCGTGATGATCAGCGGCAGCAAGGTCAACGACTGCCCGATCGCCTGGAGCAGCACGATGCCGGCGAAATCCTCACGCGCCCAATCATGACTGAGCTGCGTGCCCCAGAGATTGGCGGCGGCGAAGCAGGCAAATCCCACGACCACCACTGTCCGCGTATCGAAATGCCGCAGCAGCCAGATCGAGAGCGGCACCAGCACGAACATCGGCAACGCGCCGTAGGTGAGCAGCAGCAAGCCACTCTGCTCCGGCCTGAGCAGGGCGATGGTGGCGAGGAAGTTCGGCACCAGCGACGCGTTGGACAGGCTGGTCAGCGTGTAGAGCAGGATCAGGACCAGCCCCAGGCCGATATTGCGCGAGAACAGGACGTTCACATGCGCCCAAGGCTGCCGCACCAGGGATTCGTTGACGAGAAAACCCGCGACCAGCACCGCGCCGGCAATGATCAACGCCATCACGGTCCCCGATCCCAGCCAGTCCAGCCGATTGCCCTGGTCGAGCCCGGCATAGATCATCGAGACGCCGGCGCCGAGCAGCAGCATGCCACCCCAATCGGCCTCGCGCAGCAAAGCGCGATTCACCGGTTCGTTCGGCGTGCCCCAATAAACCATCAGGCCCATCAGGGGCGCGATCAGCACGCTCTGCCAGTACAGCCATTGCCAGCCGAGATGGTCGACATAGAAGCCGACCAGCGCGCTCGAGGTATCCAGCGCGAAGCCGACGCGGATCGAATAGATCGAGATCGCTGGGAGCCACCAGCGGATCGGCAAATTGCGGAACACGATCATCAACGTCGCCGGCACGAAGGTGCCGAGCAGGAGGCCATGCACGACGCTGAGCGCGAGCAATGTCGGATAGTCGTGCACGAACGGGATGATCAGCGAGACCGCGGCATAGACGAGGCTCGGGATACCGAGCACGCGGCGCAGGCCGAACACGGTGGCAAGCCAGGCCACCGCGGGCGCGATGAAGATCTGCGAGCCGATGCCTGCTGTGGAGAGCCAGGCGCCCTCGTCGAACGAGAGCGAGAACGCGCCGCGCAGGTCCGGCAGGCCTATTGTGGTCAGGCGGCTGTCGAAATTGGCGAGGAACGAGCCGAGCAGCACCGCCGCCACCGCAAACAAGGGCTGCGGCGCGACGCCGCCGCGCGAGAGCGGTCCGCGACTGGAATCGTCATTTTCCGCCATTGCCGGCCTTGGTGTCGATGCTGGTGACGACCGACATGCCCGGCACCAGCCGCGCCAGCAGTGGCTGGTTGTCGTCGAACTGGATGCGCACGGGAATGCGCTGCACGACTTTGGTGAAGTTACCGGTTGCGTTGTCCGGCGGCAGCAGCGCGACCTGCGCGCCGGTCGCGGGCGCAATGCGCTCGACCCTGCCGCGCAGCTTCTCGCGCGGGAAACTGTCGACAGTGATCTCGACTGGCTGGCCCGGTGCGACGTGCGTCAGCTGGGTCTCCTTGTAGTTCGCGATCACGTAGACCTTCGGCAACGGCACAACGTTGATGAGATTGGTGCCGATGTTGACGTAGTCGCCAGGCTGGACCTGCCGCTCGCCGACGACGCCGTCGAACGGTGCCGATATCTTGGTGTAGCCGAGCTTGAGCTTCGCACTCGCCAGTGTTGCCTTGGTCGCTTCGAGATCGGCGGCGCGCTGCTTCCTGGTGCCTTGCAGGACCTCGAGCTGGTGCTGCTGGGCCGCGATCACGGCGCGGCTCGCGCGCACATCGGCCTGCGCCTTGGCATAGCCTGCGACCGCCTGCTCGAACCGCTGCCGCGTGCCGGATTCGGTCTGCGACAGCGACTGCTGGCGCTCCTGCTCCTGCCGCGCCTCGACCTCCACGGCTTCGGCCGAGAGCCGCGCGGCCTGCGCCTGTGCAATCGTCGCATATTGCAGCTCGATCTGATTGGCCAGATTGTCGAGCACGGCTTGCGCGGCGGCGACCGCCGCTTCGGACTGCGCGACTTGCGCCTCATAGTCGGCAGGATCGATCTGGATCATGAGATCGCCGGCCTTGACGCGTTGGAAATCGGTGACCCCGACGGTCAGCACTTCGCCGGAGACGCGACTGGCAAGCCGCGTCAGCTCGGCCCGCACATAGGCGTCGTTGGTGGTCTGGACCGCCGAATTGCCGACCCATTCGTCGAAGCGCTGCGTTGCCAGCGCGACGAAGCCGAGCGCGACGATCACCGCGAACAGCGGAATCGCGAGCCGGCTCCACAGTGAACTCGCCGGTCGCTGCGTTGGCTTCGGTGGCGGCGCCGGTGTAGCAGGAGGTGGTGACGGCGAGATTTGTTCCTGCTGACTCACGCTAGACTCCAAAAACCACTTTCCCGAACGCTATTTTCAGACCGTCTTTTCCGGCCACCGGCAGAGATCGTTGATCAGGCAAACCTCGCAGCGCGGCTTGCGCGCGAGGCAAGTATAGCGGCCATGCAGGATCAGCCAATGATGGGCATGCAGCATGAACTCGGCCGGGATCACCTTTTCGAGACCGAGCTCGACCTCCAGCGGCGTCTTGCCCGGCGCAAGTCCGGTCCGGTTGCCGACGCGGAAGACATGCGTGTCGACCGCCATGGTGTGCTCGCCGTAGGCCATGTTGAGCACGACATTGGCGGTCTTGCGCCCGGCGCCCGGCAGCGACTCGATCCCGGCGCGCGTGCGCGGCACCTCGCCGCCGAATTCGCTGAGCAGCTTCGCGGACAGCGCAATGACGTTCCTGGCCTTGGTGCGGTAGAGGCCGATGGTCTTGATGTACTCACGCAGGCGCTCTTCGCCGAGGTCGAGCATCTTCTGCGGCGTGTCGGCGATCGCAAACAGCGCGCGCGTCGCCTTGTTGACGCCGGCGTCAGTCGCCTGTGCCGACAGCACCACGGCGACCAGCAGCGTGAACGGATTGACGTGCTCGAGCTCGCCTTTCGGCTCCGGGTTGGCCTTGCGGAAACGGCTGAAGACCTCGTGCACCTCGGGCGGCGTCCAGGGTTTCATGGCCTTGAGGGATTTCTTGCCGGGGACCTTGGGCTTCGCGGCGGCCGCCTTCGCCTTTTTCTTCGGCACGGACGTTTTGCGCGGGGCCGTCTTGCGGGTGATTTTCGCCATGATCGGGATATACTGAGGGACGATGAGCACAGGCAACGAAATTGAGCGCGAACGATCGGGAAGCGAGGCCGAGCCTCAGATCTTTTCCGCGCGCCTGACGCCGCACCGCTCGCTGAACCGCACCGGCTTCCTCGCGGTGATGCTGTTCCTGAGCGCCGTCAGCTTCGTCACCGGCCTCGTCTTCCTGATGATGGGCGCGTGGCCGGTGTTCGGTTTCTTCGGCCTCGACGTGCTGGTGATCTGGTGGGCCTTCAAGGCCAATTTCCGCGCGGCGCGGGCCAGCGAGGAGATCGTGGTCACGCCATCTGAATTACGCGTGCGGCGCATCAGCCAGCACGGCCAAATCGTCGAGTGGACCTTCAATCCGCTCTGGGTCCGGCTGGACATGGAAATCGACGAGGATTTTGGCATCGAGCACCTCTATCTGATCTCGCGAGGTCACCAGATCCAGATCGCCCGCTTCCTCGGACCGGATGAAAAAACAAGTTTTTACAAGGGTTTGGTTGAGGCATTAAATGCCGCCAGGCGCGGTCCGACCTACAATCCGGTGACCTGATTTGCGGATCGGAAATCGGGTGGTTTCGCACCCTGCCCTCTCCTACATTTGTCGTCATGATGACACTCGCGATACATGACCAGCGCCTGGCCGGGCCGGGCTCCCAGAACGCCGCGATGCGCGACTATGATTCCGTGCGCCGGGCGATCGCCTTCATTTCGGAAAACTGGCGCGCGCAGCCGACCATCGAGGCGATGGCGGATGCGGCCGGCGTCACCCCGGACGAACTGCACCATTTGTTCCGCCGCTGGGCCTCGATCACGCCGAAGGCGTTTATGCAGGCGCTCACGCTCGATCACGCCAAGGGCTTGCTCAGGGATTCCGCGAGCATCCTCGATGCGGCGCTCGACTCGGGCCTGTCGGGTCCGGGGCGCTTGCACGATCTCTTCGTCACGCACGAAGCGATGTCGCCGGGCGAATGGAAGAACGGCGGCGCGGGGCTGATCTTGCGCTATGGCTTTCATCACTCGCCGTTCGGCGCTGCGATCGTGATCGCGACCGATCGCGGATTATCGGGACTTGCTTTCGCCGATCCCGGTGAGGAACAGGTGGCGCTTGCCGATATGACGCGGCGATGGCGGAACGCAACTTACGTCGAGGATCACGAAGGCACCGCACCGCTGGCGCAGCGCATCTTCGACACAAAGCTCTGGCGGCCGGACCAGCCGCTGCGCGTGGTGATGATCGGCACCGATTTCGAGGTCCGGGTGTGGGAGACGTTGCTGAAGATCCCGATGGGCCGCGCGGTGTCCTATTCGGACATCGCCTGCAACATCAACAGCCCGAAAGCCTCACGCGCCGTCGGCGCCGCCGTCGGCAAGAACCCCGTGTCCTTTGTCGTGCCCTGCCACCGCGCTCTCGGCAAGAGCGGTACGCTCACCGGCTACCACTGGGGCATCACCCGCAAGCAGGCGATGCTGGGCTGGGAGGCCGGGCAGCTGGGGATGCAGTAAGACTGTCATCGGCAAAGTTTCGTAGGGTGGGCAAAGGCACGCACTTCGCGCGCCGTGCCCACCATCGTTCCGCAATCGCTGCTGCATGGTGGGCACGCTACGCTTTGCCCACCCTACAATTCTGCGTGCTTAGCGCGGCCTAGCCGCCCCTCATCTTTACCCCGCCAGATCCAGCTTCGAGGCCACCGTCGAATCCGCATTGAGACGGTAGATGATCGGCACGCCGGTGGCGAGCTCGCGCTTCAAAATGCCTTCGGGCGAGAGCTTTTCCAGCACCATGATCAGCGCGCGCAGCGAATTGCCGTGGGCGGCGACCAATGTGCGCTTGCCGTTGAGCACGCCGGGCAGGATCTCCTGCACGTAATAGGGCAATGCGCGCGCGAGCGTGTCCTTCAGGCTTTCACCGCCGGGCGGTGGCACGTCGTAGGAGCGGCGCCAGATCAGCACCTGGTCCTCGCCCCATTTCTTGCGGGCGTCGTCCTTGTTGAGCCCCGAGAGATCGCCATAGTCGCGCTCGTTCAGCGCGAGGTTCTTCGTCGTCGGCAGGCCCTTCTGGTCGAGCTCGCCGAGAATGAGATCGAGCGTGTGCTGTGCGCGCGTCAACACCGAGGTGTAGGCGACGTCGAACACGAGGCCCTGCGCCTTCAGCTTGCGGCCGGCTTCCGAGGCTTCCTTCACGCCGAGCTCGGTGAGATCAGGGTCCTTCCAGCCCGTGAACAGGTTCTTCAGATTCCATTCGCTCTGACCGTGCCGCACCAGCACGAGAAGACGTTCGCTCATTGATTGCTTTCCGTTTAGTTCAAATGTCAGACAGGCCGAGCACGTCGGCCATGGAATAGTGCCCCGGCTTCTTGCCGTGCGCCCAGAGCGCGGCCTTCAGCGCGCCGTGGGCGAACAGCATGCGATCCTCCGCGTGATGCGACAGCGTCAGGCGTTCGAACGGGCCGAGGAAGCTCACGCTGTGATCGCCGGCCGCGGTGCCGCCGCGCAACGACGCAAAGCCGATATCGCCGGGCTTGCGCGCGCCGGTGATGCCGTCGCGGCCGCGATCTGCATGCTCGTCGAGCGCGATGCCGCGGCCGGTCGCCGCCGCCTGGCCCAGCATCAGCGCCGTGCCCGAGGGCGCATCGATCTTCATGCGGTGATGGGTTTCGACGATCTCGATGTCGAAGCTCTCGTCGAGCGCCTTGGCGACGCGCTTGACCACGGCGGCGAGCAGATTGACACCCAGGCTCATATTGCCGGACTGCACCACGACGGCGCGGTTGGTGACGCTCTTGATCACGGCGTTGTCGGAGCCCGACAGGCCGGTCGTTCCGACCACGTGCACGAGGCCGCGCTCGGCGGCGATCGCGACATTGGCCAGCGTCGCCGCCGGCACGGTGAAATCCAGAATGCCGTCGGCGTCCTTCGACAATGCCCAGAGATCGCCGGACAGTTTGACGCCATTGGCCGGCAGGCCTGCGAGCACGCCGGCATCCTTGCCGAGCAGCTCCGATCCCGGCGCCTCCAGCGCACCGGCCAGCACCGCGCCTTTGGTCTCGGCAATCGCCCGAGTCAGCGCCCGGCCCATCCGGCCGCCGGCTCCAGCAACGATCAAGCGCATGTCGGACATGGTGCGATCCTCTCGCGGTTGTTGTAGCGGGGGGATGCAGTTCCGGCAACCAAGGGGGATTGGGGGCAGGCGGGCTTCCACCCTCCCCTGGAGCGCGGTCGCTTGCGGCCATCCTTCGAGACGCCCGCCTGCGGCGGGCCCTCAGGATGAGGTTGGAATCCGTGGCAACAAATTCGACGGGCGCCGATACTGCTTAGCCTCATCCTGAGGAGACCGCGGAGCGGTCGTCTCGAAGGACGAGGCGCGCGCAGACCCAGCCTCAGCCGTCCGACGGCTGCGGGCCGTCATAGCCCTCGATGATGATGAGGTCGGCGACGGAGTGCGGCTGGCGCACCTTGATGTTGGCCTGGTATTCCGGCGAGTTGTAGCAAGCGATCGCGGTCTCGTAGTCCGGGAATTCGATCACGACGTTGCGGGTGCGGCTGGCGCCTTCGACCGTGGTGAACTTGCCCGCGCGGACGACGAAGCGGCCACCCCATTTCTTGAAGATCGGACCATTGGCGACGGCATAGGGCTTGTAGCCCTCGTCACTGCTCACGTCGACGCGTCCGATCCAGTAGCCTTTTGCCATTGTTCTTCTCCCTGTGTTGTTGGGCTTCTATTTGAGCATGATCTGATCGGAAAACCGCTGCACACTTTGCGCTAACGCGGCCCTTCGGGTCCGGATCATGCTCCGAGTGCCTCGGCGATCTCGCTCTGGATCGCCTCCGCGATCGCCTTGGGGTCCGTGGCTTCCACCACCGGCCGCCCGACGACGAGATAGTCCGCGCCGGCCGCAATCGCGCGGCCCGGCGTCATGATGCGTTTCTGATCGCCGCTCGCCGCGCCCGCCGGCCGGATGCCGGGGGTGACGAGGCTCATCTGGTGGCCGACGATCTTGCGCAAGGCTCCAACTTCCTCGGGCGACGACACCAGCCCGTCGATGCCGAGCACCTGCGCCTGCTGGGCGCGCGCTTCGACGAGCTCGGAGACGCCGAGCCGGAAGCCTGCCGCGTGCAGATCGTCCTCGTTGTAGGAGGTCAGAACAGTGACGGCGAGGATCTTCAGGTTCGAGCTGCCGCGACCTTCGACGGCACCTTTCATGGTCTGCGGATAAGCGTGCACGGTGAGGAAGGTCGCGCCGAGCCTGGTGATGCTGTCGACGCCCTGCGCCACGGTGTTGCCGATGTCGTGCAGCTTGAGATCGAGAAAGACCTTCTTGCCCTTGTCGGCGAGCTTGCCCACCAGCGGCAAGCCGCCGGCATAAGCCAGCCGATAGCCGATCTTGTAGAAGGTGACGCTGTCGCCGAGCCGGTTGACCATCGCTTCCGCGGCGTCAACGCCGGGCAGATCGAGCGCGACGATCAGGCGGTCTTTCGGGGCGATCTCGGCTGGCGTCATGTCACCTCACATCATGCGTTGGGAAAAATCGATCAACTGCCGCACCAGGTCCTTCAACGCGGCGATATCGCCCTCGTGCTTCAGCCTGTCCATATCGTCATAGGCCTGGTCGGCAAAGGCGAGCGTCAGCTGGCTGGCAATCACATTGGCGTGGCAGGAGGTCAGGATCAGACGCAACGCTTGCAGCGCGCGAGCCGCGCCGAGCCGGCTCTGCGAGGCGCCGGCGAGCGCGAAGACGCGGTTGCGGAACACCTCGCCGCGCGGCTCGTGCAGCTCATGCACGCGACTGACCCAGTCGATCGCGTTCTTCAGCAGCGGCGGCACCGAGGCATTGTATTCGGGCGAGACGATCAGCACGCCATGATGCGCGCCGATCATGCGCTTGAGATTGATCGCGTGCTTGGGCACACCGGACTTGGCCTGCAGGTCGCCGTCATAGATCGGCAGCGGAAAATCGGCGAGCGAGACGCGGGTGACGTCGACGCCGGCCTGGTCGAATGCATAGGCGGCGACCGCTGCCAGCTTCGCATTGTGCGAGCCGGTGCGCAGGGAGCCGGGAATGATCAGAATTTTCGGTGCGGACATCCGCTTCCATGCGTTCGGCGAAACGAGCCCGCCACGCAAACAGCAATGCCGGCGGAATTAGTCCTTGCGATACACCCAGACGCGGGCCGGCGGAAGGTTCATCCAGATCCGTTCGGAGGCCTCTGTGGACACGCCGGGCAGCGATTTCGGAATCGGCGGCACCACCGCGTAGGTGAACTGGACGAAGGGCGCACCGGGCGCCAGGGCCGTGAAGGCGTCGCGGATCAGCCGCAGCCGCGTCAGCATCGGTTTTGTAACCAGCGGCAGGCCCGAGACGACCGCGGAGGCCGGCGCGCTCAGCACGTTCCACAGCGTGTCGCGCAGGCGATAGGCATCGCCCTGCACCACCTTGGCCTGCGGATAGCGGTCGCGCAGCAGGGCGCAGAAGCCCGGATTGTATTCGACGAGGACGAGACGCTTCTGGTCGACGCCGCGCTCGACCAGGGCCGAGGTGATGGCGCCGGTGCCGGGGCCGAGCTCAACCACCGGTGCGTCCGAATTGACGTCGACGTAATGGGCCATGGTCCGGGCCAGCAGCTTGCCCGACGGCATCACCGCACCCATGTGGAGGGGCTTTTCGATCCATGACCGGAGAAAACGCACCTCGTCATCGAGACGGGGCTTCTTCAACGCACGCGCGGACGATGGCAATGGCATGTCGGGACCGGCCGGGACCGCGTGACCGCGGCGTGTCAGAAAATGGTCATAAAGACGTATAGGCCGAAGGCGGCACGGTCAAGACGCGTCAACTCGCCCGATTACCGAAGAAATCCTTGACCTTGGTGAAGAAACCCTCGGATTCCGGCTGGGTGTTGCCGGAGGAGAGCTTGTCGAACTCGGCCAGCAATTCCTGCTGCTTTTTGGTGAGGTTCTGCGGGGTCTCGACCACGACCTGAACGTACATGTCGCCCATTTGGCGCGAGCGCAGCACCGGCATGCCTTTTGATGCGATGCGGAATCGGCGGCTGGACTGGGTCCCGGCTGGGACCTTCACCTTGGTCTTGCCCTTCTCGATGGTCGGCACCTCGAACTCGCCACCAAGCGCCGCCGTTACCATCGAGATCGGCACACGACAATGCAGATCGGCGCCGTCGCGCTGGAAGAACTGGTGCTGGGCCAGCGACAGGAAGATGTAGAGGTCGCCGGGCGGGCCGCCGCGGACCCCGGCCTCGCCCTCGCCGGCGAGCCTGATCCTGGTGCCGTCCTCGACTCCAGGGGGAATGTTGACCGACAGATTCCGCTCGCGGGTGACGCGCCCCTGACCCGAGCAGGACGGGCAGGCGTCCTCGATCATCTGGCCGCGCCCCTGGCAGCCCGGACAGGTCCGCTCCAGCGTGAAGAAGCCTTGCGACTGCCGTACGCGTCCGGCGCCGCCGCAGGTCGAGCAGGTCTTCGGCTTGGTGCCGGCCTTGGCCCCGATGCCCGAACAGGCTTCGCAAGTGACCGAGACCGGAATCTCGATCTGCGCGGTCTTGCCGCCAAAAGCTTCCTCGAGCGTGATTTCCATGTTGTAGCGCAGGTCGGCGCCGCGCTCGCGGCCGCCACGGCCGCCGCGCTGTCCGGCCATGCCGAACAAATCTTCGAAAATGTCGGAAAAGGAGGAGGCGAAGCCCGCGCCGAAACCGGCGCCGCCACCGCCGCCCTGCTCGAAGGCGGCATGGCCGTAACGGTCATAGGCGGCGCGCTTGTCCTTGTCTTTCAGGACCTCGTAGGCCTCGTTGATTTCCTTGAACTTGACTTCGCTGGTGTTGTCCCCGGGATTACGGTCGGGGTGAAACTTCATCGCCAGCTTGCGGAACGACGATTTCAGGACGGAATCGTCGGCATCGCGTTCGACTTCGAGGGTTTCGTAGTAGCAGCGCTTGGTGGACGTGGACATGATGAGCTCAGTCTATCCGATCGCGATTCAAGTCGGAGCGAAGCAACGTCGCCATGCAACGATATAGGCAGCCTTCCGCCTCGCGACAGAGGATTGCATGGCAGTGTTCAGAATAACGGCTGGGAATTGATCGATCGTAACGGGCCCAAATTTAAAGCCTTGGTCCGTCGAGCCCGACACGATGGCCTCCCCCGCGAGGGAGGAGGCCGTTGGCGCGTGTGGGGTCCAAGCCGTCCGCATCATCACCCTCGCGGGGTTCAGGCGGACTTCTTGTTGGTCTTGTCGTCGTCGACTTCGGTGAATTCCGCGTCGACGACGTCGTCCTTGGCCGCGTCCTTCTTGGCGTCGGCCTCGGCCTGCTGCTTGTACATGGCCTCGCCGAGCTTCATCGATGCCTGGGCCAGCGTTTGGGTCTTGGCCTTGATCGCTTCGGCATCGTCGCCCTTCAGCGCTTCCTTGAGGTCGCTGACGGCATCCTCGATGGCGCGGCGCTCAGTCTCGGCGACCTTCGAACCGTGCTCGGCCAGTGCCTTCTCGGTCGAATGCACAAGTCCGTCCGCGTCGTTCTTGGCAGTCACGGCCTCGCGGCGCTTCTTGTCCGCCTCAGCATTGGCCTCGGCGTCCTTGACCATCTTCTCGATGTCGGCTTCCGACAGACCGCCAGAGGCCTGGATGCGGATCTGCTGCTCCTTGGACGTGGCCTTGTCCTTGGCCGAGACGTTGACGATGCCGTTGGCGTCGATGTCGAAGGTCACCTCGATCTGCGGCATGCCGCGCGGAGCCGGCGGAATGCCCATCAGGTCGAACTGGCCGAGCATCTTGTTGTCGGCCGCCATTTCACGCTCGCCCTGGAAGACGCGGATGGTGACCGCGTTCTGGCTGTCCTCGGCGGTCGAGAACACCTGGCTCTTCTTGGTCGGGATCGTGGTGTTGCGGTCGATGATGCGGGTGAACACGCCGCCCAGCGTCTCGATGCCCAGCGACAGCGGGGTCACGTCGAGCAGCAGCACGTCCTTGACGTCGCCCTGGAGCACGCCGGCCTGGATCGCGGCGCCGATCGCCACGACTTCGTCCGGGTTGACGCCCTTGTGCGGCTCCTTGCCGAACAGTTGCTTCACGACTTCCTGGACCTTCGGCATGCGGGACATGCCGCCGACCAGCACCACTTCGCCGATCTCGGCGGCGGTGAGGCCGGCATCCTTCAGCGCCTTGCGGC
Organism: Bradyrhizobium sp. MI1.10; assembly: GCF_055811035.1. NCBI lineage: Bacteria > Pseudomonadati > Pseudomonadota > Alphaproteobacteria > Hyphomicrobiales > Nitrobacteraceae > Bradyrhizobium > Bradyrhizobium sp. MI1.10. Next base: position 369,065 of record NZ_JBVVPN010000001.1, on the reverse strand, counting down.
AGGGCTCGACGGTCTTCTGGACGAGGTCATCGACCAGCGCCTCGAACTTGGCGCGGGTGAGCTTCATCGTCAGATGCTTCGGGCCGGTCTGGTCCGCGGTGATGAAGGGCAGGTTGATCTCGGTCTGCGTCGTCGACGACAGCTCGATCTTGGCCTTTTCAGCGGCTTCCTTCAGGCGCTGCAACGCGAGCTTGTCGTTGCGCAGGTTGATGCCCTGCTCCTTCTGGAATTCGTCGGCGAGATAGCCGACGAGGCGCATGTCGAAGTCTTCGCCGCCGAGGAAGGTGTCGCCGTTGGTCGACTTCACCTCGAACACGCCGTCGCCGATTTCGAGAATCGAGATATCGAACGTGCCGCCGCCGAGATCGTACACGGCGATCGTGCCGGCCTTGGTCTTGTCGAGGCCGTAGGCGAGCGCGGCCGCGGTCGGCTCGTTGATGATGCGCAGCACTTCAAGGCCGGCGATCTTGCCGGCGTCCTTGGTCGCCTGGCGCTGGGCGTCGTTGAAGTAGGCGGGCACGGTGATGACGGCCTGGTCGACCTTCTGGCCCAGATGGGCTTCCGCGGTCTCCTTCATCTTCTGCAAGATGAACGCCGAGACCTGCGAGGGCGAGTAGGTCTGGCCGTCGGCCTCGACCCAGGCGTCGCCGTTGGAAGCCTTCACGATCTTGTACGGAACGAGCTTCTTGTCCTTCTCGACCATCGGGTCGTCGTAGCGGCGGCCGATCAGGCGCTTCACTGCGAAGAACGTGCGCTCGGGATTGGTGACCGCCTGGCGCTTGGCCGGCTGGCCGACGAGGCGCTCACCGTCGTCCGTCACGGCGACGATCGAAGGCGTCGTGCGCATGCCTTCGGAATTCTCGATGACTTTGGCGTTCTTGCCATCCATTACGGCGACGCACGAATTCGTGGTACCGAGGTCGATCCCGATGACCTTTCCCATGGTCCTATATCCTTGTTTTTGCGGCAGGCTGGCTGGGCCCAGAAGGCACCCGAACCGAAACCCCCTAAGATCAAACATTCGCGATATTGCGATGGTTGGGGGTCATATAGGAGGGGGGGAGGTGCCTGCAAGGACCGAACGCAAGTTTCGGCCGTGAAAACATTGGGTTTTGGAAGAACATATCCGGGCTGCACCGCCCTTGCGGGTGAGGAAATATTAACAGGTCCCGCGATCGGCCCGCATCCGTCACAGCATCCCGCCCCGCCCTGTTGCGGCCAGACCAAAACCGCTAAAAGGCGGGCAGCCGGCCGGGCTCGTCATCAGGCCGCCTCGCGCGACAAAACGGCCGGCCGGCCACCATCGAACGGCCTCAATGTGAACCAATCAGAGTGCCCATGAAGCTGATCCGCCCCCTCGCCGCGCTCGTCCTCCTCGTCGCCTCTGCGCTTCCGGCTCTGGCTGCCGACGCCGTTTTCCCACCTGGCTTGCGCCTCGGCATGGTGCCATTGGTCGGCCTTAACACGGCCAAGACTTTTCCCGGCTTCGAGAGCGAGGACGGCAGCGTCAAGGTGCTGATCACAGAGCTGCCGCCGGCGGCCTATGGCGAGGTCGTGAGCGCCTTCAACTCCAATCCGGCCGGAGCCAACGGCGTCAAGCAGGACAAGATCGAGACGCCCGCGGGACTTGCCTATTTCACCACCGAGAGCGGCAAGGCCGGCGAGACCCCGGTGCGGCGCTATTCGATGATCGTGCCGGGCGCCGGCTTCTCCGGCTATGTCGCGGTGCAGATTCCCGAGAATGCGGTCAAGATCTACACCGACGAGGCGGTGCGGCAGATGTTTGCGAGCGTCGTCACCCGCAAGCAGGTCTCGGCCGACGAGCAGATCGCGCTGATGCCGTTCAAGATCACCGATCTCGCCGACTTCAAGGACGTTCGCACGCTGGCGCCGGGCTCGAGCATCATCCTGGCCGACGGCGACGAGAGCTCCGGCTATGAATCGAAGCCGTTCATCATCCTCGGCGTGATCGGCGCCACCCCGCAAGCCGCCGACGACCGCGCCCGCTTCGCCCAGGAGGCGGCGCTCCAGATCCCCGGCGTGCGCGAGTCGCGCGTCACCATGTCCGAGCCGATCCGCATCAGCGGCCAGCAGGGGTTCGAGACCCGGATCGACGGCGTCAGCGGCAAGGACAAGACGCCGGTGACCGTGGTGCAGTGGATCCGCTTCAGCAGCGGCGGCGCCTCGCTGCGCATCATCGCCAGCGCCCCGCGCGAGCAATGGCCGACTGCCTTCACCCGCTTCCGCGCGGTCCGCGACGGCATCCAGCCAAAGGGCTAGCAGCATCTGCGCATGAGATGCGCTCCCTCCCCCGCTTGCGGGGGGCTGGGGAGAGGGTGTCGCCGCAAGGGGACAATCCCCCAGAGGATAGAACCCTCACCCGCCGCGCTCTACGAGCGCAGCGACCTCTCCCGCAAGCGGGCGAGGTGCACCGAACCCGCGGCTCAAGCCCAACGACTCACCAAAGCCGGCTGCATTTTCGGGCTTCTGTTCGTATACGAACGGAACTAGGCTCCCCTTCCGTTGAGTTCATCCTGGAGGGAGGCGAATGATGCTGGATCGGCGACAAGTCTTGGCAGCGCTCGGGACGAGCGCGCTCGTGGCGCTCGCGCCAACCGCAATTCTGGCAGCGGCATCGATCAAGCCGGACGATGCATCCGCGCTGCTCGTGATCGACGTGCAGAACTGCTTCCTGCCCGGCGGCAGCCTCGCCGTGAAGGAAGGCGAGCAGGTGGTGCCCGTCATCAACAAGATCTCGAAAGCATTTTCGAACGTGGTGATGACGCAGGACTGGCACACGCAAGGCCATGTTTCCTTTGCGTCAGTCCACGCCGGGAAGAAGCCGTTCGAGACCGTCGATCTTCCCTACGGCAAGCAGGTGCTGTGGCCGGACCATTGCGTGCAGGGCACCGATGGCGCCGCGCTGTCGAAAGACCTTGCGATCCCGCAGGCCGAGCTCATCATCCGCAAGGGTTTTCACAAGGACGTCGACAGCTATTCGGCCTTCCTCGAAGCCGACGGCAAGACCTCGACCGGCCTTGCCGGCTATCTTAAGGCCCGCAAGATCAAGCGCGTCTTCGTAGTCGGGCTGGCGACGGATTTCTGCGTGGCCTGGACCGCGCTCGACGCGCGCAAGGCGGGCTTCGAGGTCTATGTGGTGGAAGACGCCTGCCGCGGCATCGACAATCAGGGTTCGCTCGCAAAAGCCTGGGCCGACATGGCCAAGGCCGGCGTGAAGCGGATTCAGTCCGCAGATATCGCCGCGAGCGCGTAAGAGACGCAACCGAACTGCTAGACCCTCATCCTGAGGAGCGCGCTTCTTGGCGCGCGTCTCGAAGGATGAAGGCCCCCGCTGCAGCAGCTCGGCCTGCATGGTTCGAGACGGCGCTGACGCGCCTCCTCACCATGAGGATCGATCAGTTCGCAGCGCCGTTCGGCTCGTTGCTGTTGGCGGGCGCGGCCTTGGCGCCGCCCTTGGCGACACCGACCAAGGCGGGACGCAGCACGCGCTCGCCGATGGTGTAGCCGGCCTGCATGACCTGCACGACGGTGCCCGCGGGTACCGACGCATCGGGCACCTCGAACATCGCCTGCTGGAAGTTCGGGTCGAACTTCTGGCCCAAGGGATCGAACTTCTTCACGCCGTGTTTTTCCAGCGCGCTCAGTAGCGAGCGCTCGGTCAGTTCGACGCCCTCGATCAGCGAGGCGAGGCCTGCATCGGCCGCCGCACGGGCTTCGGCCGGAACGGCATCGAGCGCGCGCTGGAGGTTGTCGGCGATGTCGAGCACGTCGCGGGCAAAGCCCGTGACGCCGTAGAGCTTGGAGTCAGCGACCTCCTTGGCGGTGCGCTTGCGCAGATTCTCCATCTCGGCCAGCGTCCGCAGCATGCGGTCGCGCGCCTCGGCGGCTTCCTTCTGCAGGAGCTCGACCGAGCCCGGCTCGGGATCGTCGGGCATGATGTAGGGTTTTGACACCACGGGCTCGCCGGCCGCAGCACTCGTGTCTTCGGGTTGCCGGTCTCGATCGGTCATCGGCTCTCTTTTCGCATTCGTCTCAGGGGGTTTCTGGCCCGCATATCGTGCTTCGGACGCCGAAAATCAAGCGCCCGTGATCGGGAGAGACGCAGGTCAGCCCCCCAGGAGCCGGCTGACGATGCGGGCAGCATAGTCCACGGTCGGGATCACACGGGCATAATTCAGCCGCGTCGGCCCGATCACGCCCAAAACGCCGACGATATGGCCGGCGGCATCCCGATAGGGCGAGATGATGGTGGACGAGCCCGACAGCGAGAACAGCTTGTTCTCACTGCCGATAAAGATCCGCACGCCTTCCGCAGTCTCGGCCCGCCCGAGCAGGTCGATGACCCCGCGCTTGGTCTCGAGATCGTCGAACAGCAGGCGAACGCGCTCGAGATCCTCCAGCGCATGCAAATCCTCGAGCAGATTGGCGTGGCCGCGGACGATGAGCTGGCGGTCCTCGTTCTCGCCGCCGGACCAGCTGGCGATGCCGGCCGAGATCACCTTGTGCGTCAGCTGATCGAGCTCGGTGCGCGCCTCTCCGAGCGCGGTTTCGAGCTCCAGCCGGGCCTCGGCCAGGGTCCGGCCCCGGATACGGGCATTGAGGAAGTTCCCGGCTTCGGTCAACGCCGAGGATGGAACCCCCGGTGGCAGCGTCAACACGCGGTTTTCGACCTGCCCGTCCTCGCCGACCAGGATCACCAATGCCTTTTCCGGTTCCAAGCGGACGAATTCGATATGTTTCAGCCGCGCATTGGATTTCGGCGTCAGCACGACGGCGGCTGCGCGGGTCAGGCCGGAGAGCCGCGTCAATGCCTCTTCGAGCGCAGCCTCCACCGATTGCGCGTGGCCGACGGAGGTCAACTGGCTCTGAATCGCCTGCCGTTCGCTGTCATTGAGATCGCCGACCTGCATCAGGGCATCGACGAAGAACCGCAGGCCGAGTTCCGTCGGCAACCGGCCGGCGGAGGTGTGCGGGGCGTAGATCAAGCCGAGCTGTTCCAGGTCGGCCATGACGTTGCGGACCGACGCGGGCGACAGCGGCATGGCGATCAGGCGCGAAATATTGCGTGAGCCCACCGGCTCCCCGGTCGCGAGATAGCTTTCGACGATTTGACGAAAGATGTCGCGAGAACGCTCGTTGAGCTGGGCGAGGCCCGCGCGCGGCGCGATCAGATGGATCGGATCGTGATGGGCCACAGACCGTAACTCCTCTCAGATACAGCTAATTTGTCTATCCCTGGGGCTTCTGACAAGCGTGGCGTTCGCGGATTGAAAATCCGGGGTGAATAAGGCCTCGATCTTCCCCCTTGCCGCCCACCCTCACCCAACCTACAAGCACCGCCAACAGCCCTTTTCCGAGAGTTTTGGAGGATTTCCCATGCGGCCAAGCCGCCGTGCGCCCGACGAATTGCGCCCCGTGACGCTGGAGCGCGGCGTGGTCAAATATGCGGAAGGCTCGTGCCTGGTGAAATTCGGCGACACCCACGTGCTGGTCACCGCCACGCTGGAAGACCGCCTGCCGCCATGGCTCAAGGGCCAGGGCCGCGGCTGGGTCACCGCCGAATACGGCATGCTGCCGCGCGCGACCTCGGAACGCACCCGCCGCGAGGCCTCCGCCGGAAAGCAGAGCGGCCGCACCGTCGAAATTCAGCGCCTGATCGGCCGCTCGCTTCGCACCATCATCAATCTCGAAGCACTCGGTGAGCGCCAGATCACGGTCGATTGCGACGTCCTCCAGGCCGACGGCGGCACCCGCACGGCCTCGATCACCGGTGCCTGGGTCGCGCTCGCCGATTGCGTCAGCTGGATGAAGGCGCGCAACATGGTCAAGGCCAACGTGTTGCGCGACAACGTCGCCGCGATCTCCTGCGGCATCTACAAGGGCACGCCCGTGCTCGACCTCGACTATGCCGAGGACTCCGAAGCCGATACCGACGCCAATTTCGTCATGACGGGCGATGGCCGCATCATCGAAGTCCAGGGCACCGCGGAACGCGAGCCGTTCACGGAAGCCGAGTTCCTGGCGTTGATGGCGCTTGCGCGCAAGGGCGTCGCGCGTCTCGTGGACTTGCAGAAACTGGCGGTAGCGTAGTCAATAGGCCGATGCATCGCCGAATCACCGGAAAGCTGGTCATCGCGACCCATAATCCCGGCAAGCTCGCCGAGATGAAGGAGCTGCTCGCGCCTTACGGCATCGATGCGGTGTCGGCCGGCGAGCTCGGCCTTGCCGAGCCGGACGAGACCGGAAACGATTTCCGCAGCAACGCCGCGATCAAGGCAATCGCGGCAGCGCAGGCGACGAAGCTTCCGTCTTTCGCCGATGATTCCGGCATCGTGGTCGACGCGCTCGACGGCGCGCCCGGCATCTACTCGGCGCGCTGGGCCGGGCCGAACAAGGATTTTGCCGCGGCGATGGCGCAGATCGAACGGCTGTTGCAGGAGCGCGGCGCGACCACGCCCGCCAAGCGCAAGGCCCATTTCGTTTCCGCGCTGTGCGTTGCATGGCCCGACGATCATCTCGAAGAGGTCGAGGCGCGCGTCGACGGCACGCTGGTGTGGCCGCCGCGCGGCACCGCCGGCTTTGGCTACGACCCGATATTTTTGCCCGACGGCCACAGCCGCACCTTCGGCGAAATGGAAAGCATCGAGAAGCACGGCCTGCCGCCGCTCGGTCTTGGCCTGTCGCACCGTGCCCGCGCCTTCGTGAAACTGGCGGAGATCTGCCTTGAGCCGCGCTAAGGAAGCCTTCGGCGTCTACGTGCACTGGCCGTTCTGCCTGTCGAAGTGCCCCTATTGCGACTTCAACAGTCATGTCCGTCACGCCGCGATCGACGAAGCGCGTTTTGCGTCAGCATTCGCGCGTGAGATCGCGACGACCGCCGAGCGCTCGCCCGGCCGCGAAGTCACCTCGATCTTTCTCGGCGGCGGCACGCCCTCGCTCATGCAGCCTGCAACCGTCGGCGCTGTGCTCGACGCCATCGGCAAGCACTGGACTGTAGCGAAAGACGTTGAAGTCACGCTGGAGGCAAACCCGACCAGCGTCGAGGCCACGCGCTTCGCCGGTTATCGCGCCGCCGGCGTCAATCGCGTCTCGCTCGGCGTGCAGGCGCTCGACGATGCCTCGCTGAAAGCGCTCGGCCGCATGCACAGCGCGCGCGAGGCCCTCGATGCCGTCGCCATCGCGCGCCGCTCGTTCGATCGTTATTCGTTCGACCTGATCTACGCCCGTCCCGACCAGACGCCGGCGATGTGGGCCGATGAATTGCGTCTCGCGATCGGCGAGGCGGCCGAGCATCTGTCGCTCTATCAATTGACGATCGAAGAAGGCACGCCGTTCTTCGGCCTGCATCAAGCCGGCAAGCTGAAGACGCCGGATGAAGCGGTCGCACGCGCGCTCTACGACGTCACACAGGAAACCTGCGACAAGCTCGGCCTGCCCGCCTACGAGATTTCAAATCACGCGCGGCGGGGCGCCGAGTGCCGGCACAATCTGGTCTACTGGCGCGGCGAGGAATATGCCGGCATCGGCCCCGGTGCCCATGGCCGGCTCGACATCGACGGCATCAGGCACGCGACCGCTACCGAGAAGCGTCCCGAAGCCTGGGTGATGCGGGTCGAGACCAACGGGCACGGCGTCGTCACCGACGATCTCCTCAACAGCGAAGAGCGCGCCGACGAATTTTTGCTGATGGGGTTGCGCCTCGTCGAGGGCATCGACCCCGAGCGCTACCGCGCGCTGTCAGGCCGCTCGCTCGATCCCAAGCGCATCACGCTGCTGCGCGAAGAAGGCGCGATCACGGTGGATGCAACGGGACGGCTGCGCGTGACCAGCAGCGGTTTTCCGGTGCTGGACGCGGTGGTCGCGGATCTGGCGGCGTAGCGAGCTGTCGTAGGGTGGGCAAAGCGAAGCGTGCCCACCATTTTTACCACATGTGCAGAAAGATGGTGGGCACGTCGCGCAAAGCGCGCCTTTGCCCACCCTACGGCACCGTCATCTTGAACTACGCCCCAAAACTCTTCGGCGAGCCCGCCACGGCCACGCCGCCGCCCGTCGTGACCTTCATCACCGCGAGGCCGCGCTCGTTGGTGCCGTCGGCGCGGAAGCGGAACAGGCCGTCAATGCCGGCAAAGCCGGACGGATTGGTGAGCACGTCGGATGAGAAGCGCGTCGTGCCTTGCGTGCGCGCCAGCGCGGCGACCAGGGCGACGGCGTCATAGGCGAGCGTCGCGGTGCGCACGGGCTCCGCGCCATATTTGGTGCGATAGCGGCCGGAGAAGGCGCGGAAGCCGGCCGGGTCCGGCGCGGCGTAGAGGCCGCCTTGCAAGTTGGAGCTGGCATAGACGCGCGGACTGTCCCACAGGCCGGTACCGAGCAGCTGGATATTGCGCAGATTCGCCCCCGCCGCGCTCATCGCATCGGCGACCGCGACGACGGCGTCGCCGTCATCGGCGATGAACAGCGCATCGGCGCTGCCGAGCTGCTGCGCAACGGTCCGGGCCGGCGTGGCGCGATCGGCGCCGTATTTCTCGAACGCGACGATGCGCCCGCCGCGGCGCGGCACGGCCGCCTTCACCGCGGCCTCGACCACGTTGCCATAGGCATTGTCGGGCACGAGCACGGCGACGGAGCGCTTTGCGATGCTGGCGGAATATTCGACGATGCGATTGACGTCGGACTCCGGCAGGAAGCTCAGCAGATAGACACCGCGGCCGGCAATGCTGGAATCGGTCGAGAACGCCATCACCGGGATCCCGCGCGTGCGCGCGATCTGCGCCACCGCAGGCACTGATTGCGCGAACAGCGGCCCCAGGATGATCTCGGCGCCCTCGTCCACCGCCTGCTGCGCACTCGCTTGCGCGCCCTGCGGGCTGCCATTGTCGTCCTTGATCAGGAGCTGGATGTTGGGATTCTGGAACTCGGCCAGCGCCATCTCGGCGGCGTTGCGCATCGACTGCGCGGCGAGGCCGGCATTGCCGGATGCCGAGAGCGGCAGGATCACGGCAACCTTCACCCCGCCGGTGCCGGCGGTCGTCGCCTGTTGCGGCGGGCCGGCCGGCTGGGCCGGAGGCGGGGAGGAGCTGCTGAACGGATTGGAGAACTGGCTCAGGCTCTGCTGCACGCCGGCGCAGGCCGACAGCAGCGGCGCGCCGAGCAACAAGCCGAGCGCGCTTCGCCGGGTCGCCCCTGACATCAGGGGCCCCTGAACGGGAGACTCCTCCGAAAAGGAAGATCTGGGATCACGTGGGCCCGTCATGACAGTTTCTCTTCCGACCGACCGTCGCCAGCCGGTCACGACATTCTTTCCACGACACCGGCCATGGATTCAGGCATATTGTCGGCAAATAGTTAACTCAAACAAAAGGATAATGCCCGCTTAACGCGGCTTCCTCTCAAGTTCTGCTAGCTGTCCGCCGTCCGTCACCCAGCATCAAGGCGGCGTTTCCGCCACGAATATGGCGCTGACGCTTCATTCCCTGCGGTATGTGATGCCGAATGGATCACATTCCAGTCCTTCCTCGCCCCTTGTCGCCCCTTGCCCAGGCACGATCTTTTTTCGGGGACCGGTTCCCAGCTCCGGGGATCATGCCTAAGTTCGTTTGATTATGCGCGCAAAGCCGTCCCCGATAAATACACCCGAGATCACGGAGCCCGCCTCGCGCGGTTTCTCCATCGACGCCCATCGGCTTGTCGCGCCGAAGGCCGCGTCGGGCCTGCACCTGGTCGCGACCCCCATCGGCAATCTCGGCGACATCACGCTGCGGGCGCTGCAGACCCTCGCCGGGGTCGATGTCATCGCCTGCGAGGACACCCGCATCACGCGGCGTTTGACCGAGCGCTACGACATCTCCGCGCAGCTCAAGCAATATCACGAGCACAATGCGGAAGCGGCCCGTCCGAAGATCCTGGAACGGCTGTCGCAGGGCGGCTCGATCGCGCTGGTGTCGGATGCCGGCACGCCGCTGATCTCGGACCCCGGCTACAAGCTGGTGCGCGAGGTCTGCGCCGCCGGCCACGCGGTCTACGCGCTCCCCGGTCCGTCCTCGGTGCTGGCGGCGCTGTCGGTCGCCGCGCTGCCGACCGACCGCTTCTTTTTCGAAGGGTTTTTGCCGGCCAAATCGGCGGCGCGACGATCTCGCCTGACTGAGCTTGCGCGCATCGATGCGACGCTGGTGATGTTCGATTCCGGCAACCGCGTGCAGGACACGCTCGCCGAGCTTGCCGAGATCATGGGGAGCCGCGAAGCCGCGATCTGCCGCGAGCTGACGAAACTGCACGAGCAGATTTCGCGCGCCACGTTGCGTGAGCTCGCGCGCGGCGCCGACACGCTGGAGACGCGCGGAGAATTCGTGCTGGTGATCGCTCCGCCTGCGGCGGATGCCGAGATGCTGACATCGGATGCGCTCGACGGTGTCCTGCGCGAGCAGCTCGCCGCGAACAGCGTCAAGGATGCGGTGGCGCATGCGGTCGCGCTCTCGGGCCGGCCGCGCCGCGATGTCTATGCCCGCGCGCTCGAGCTTGCCAAGGAGTTGCGGGGCGGCGATGGCGAAGGCTGAGGTCCCGACGGAACCGAAAATCGCCTCGCCCGAGCGCGTCGCCGCGTTTCGCACCGGCATCTCCGCGGAAAGCCGCGCCGCGGCCTATCTCATGGCCAAGGGCTACCGCATCCTCGCCAAACGTTACCGCACGCCGCATGGCGAGATCGACATCGTGGCGCGCCGCCGCAATTTGATCGCCTTCGTCGAGGTCAAGGCGCGCGCGACGCTGGACGACGCCGCCTTCGCGGTGACGCCGCGCCAGCAGCAGCGCATCATCGATGCCGCGCAAGGCTGGCTCGTCGCGCATCCCGAGCATGCGGAATTTGAAATGCGATTCGATGCCATGCTGATTGCGCCGCGGTCACTTCCACGCCATGTGTTGGCGGCATTCGACGCCTCGACCTGAAAGGCAGACCATGAAACTGAACGTCGCCGTCCAGATGGACCCCATCGCCCGCATCAACATCAAGGGCGATTCCACCTTTGCGCTGCTCCTGGAGGCGCAGAAGCGCGGCCACGGCCTGTCCTATTACACGCCCGACAAGCTCTCGATGGTCGGCGAGGAGATCGTCGCTCCGGTTCAGCTCCTCACCGTGCGCGACGAGCCCGGCAATCATTTCACCCTGGGCGAACCCAGGCGCGAGGCGCTCAACGGCTTCGACGTGGTGCTGCTCCGCCAGGATCCGCCGTTCGACCTCGCCTATATCACCTCGACGCACCTTCTCGAACGCATCCATCCGAAGACGCTCGTCGTCAACGACCCCGCCTCGGTGCGCAACGCGCCGGAAAAGCTGTTCGTGATGAACTTCCCGCAGCTGATGCCGCCGACGCTGATCTCGCGCGACCTCGACGAGATCAACGCGTTTCGCGACAAGCATGGCGCCGTCGTGATGAAGCCCTTGCACGGCCATGGCGGCGCGGCGGTGTTCCGCGTGATGCCGCAGGACATGAATTTCGGCTCGCTGTTCGACATGTTCTCGGTGACCTTCAAGGAAGCCTGGGTGATCCAGCAGTTCATCCCCGAGGTCAAGCACGGCGACAAGCGCATCATCCTGATCAACGGCGAGTTCGCCGGCGCGGTGAATCGCGTGCCGGCCGCCGACGACCTCCGCTCCAACATGGTGCGCGGCGGCGCAGCGCAGGAGACCGAGCTTACGCCGCGCGAGCGCGAGATCTGCGCCACCGTGGGCCCGGCGCTGCGCGAGCGCGGGCTGTTGTTCGTCGGCATCGACGTCATCAACGGCAATCTCACCGAGATCAACGTGACCTCGCCGACCGGCATCCGCGCCATCGCGCGGCTCGGCGGACCGGACGTTGCCGCAAAGCTCTGGGACGTGATCGAGCAGAAGCGGGCGAGGTAGGCATCGGCTTGTAGCCTCAATGTCGTCCTGGCGAAAGCCAGGACCCATTACCCCGGCTGCCAGTTTGACGAACATCGAAGCGATCACCTCCTTAACAACTCATCGCGGTGGTAATGGGTCCTGGCTTTCGCCAGGACGACAGCGGTGATGTGGCGCGTTGTTTCCATCTCACTGCATGCCGGCACCAAGCATCACCCCACCCATCACTAACCACCCATTCACCACGACGCGGCGGCGCATCGTTCGAATGCATGGGCCGCGACTGCGTGAAACTACGGGGCCAGTGGCCGACCGGCTAACGCGACGTTCACCATCTGCCGAAAGACCACAGCGCGGCCGTCGATCACATTCGGCCTCGCAACACCGCTTATACTTTTACTGCCTACTCATCGACACGGGGAACCCGCCAGGTGCGGTTCGAGTGCCCCGCGTAAGAGTAGAAGCGTATGAACACCGCACGCATTGTCGTTCTCGTCATCGCACTGGGCGCCGGCGGCGTCGCTGCGTATCTGGCGAGCGGCTATGACAACAAGCCCGCGCCCGTTCTTCCTGTCGCCGAAAAGCTGCCGACGGTCGAGGTCCTGGTCGCCAAGAACGACATCCAGCTCGGTCAGGCCGTGAAGCCCGAGGACCTGCAATGGCAGGTCTGGCCGGCGGCGACCGCGAGCAGCGCCTTCATCCGCCGCGACAACAGGCCCGAGGCGCAGATCCAGATCGCAGGCTCGATCGCACGCGTGCCGTTGATGCAGGGCGAGCCGATCCGCGAGCAGAAGCTGGTCAAGGCCGACGGCTCCGGCTTCATGGCCGCGATCCTGCCGTCGGGCATGCGCGCGGTCTCCACCGAGATTTCAGCCGAGACTGCCGCCGGCGGCTTCATCCTGCCGAATGACCGCGTCGACATCGTGCTGACCCGCCGCTTGAAGAATCCTGACGGGGCCGGCGGTAACGACCTCATCCTGTCCGAAGCGATCCTGACCAATATCCGCGTGCTCGCGATCGACCAGGCGCCGAAGGAAAAGGACGGCCAGAACGCCGTCGTCGGCAGGACCGTCACGCTCGAGCTCAAACCCGACCAGGTCGCCGCGCTATCGGCAGCGCGCCAGGGCGGCACGCTGACACTCGCGCTGCGCAGCATCGTCGATGCCAACTCGGTCGACAGTACGCCCGAGGACCAGGCGAGCAAGCGGTCCGCCGGGATCAACGTGATCCGCTACGGCGTACAGGCGCGGCAACTGACGTCACAGAAGTGATGGGGACATGATGAACTACGGGGATGATCGGACGGGCATGCGCATTCGGGGGAATTGCGCGCGCTCGTTCTGGACGGGGACGATGCTGATCCTGGGGCTCCTCGCAGCCCCCGATGTCGTCAGCGCTGCAGAAGCGCCGGTCGGCGACCAGGCGCCGATGCAGGCAGCGGATCTCGATGTGTCGCCGGTCGGGACGATCGTGCCGGCGAAGACGCGCTTCCTGTCGCTCGGCGTCGGCAAGTCCGCCGTCATCGACCTGCCGCGCGACGTCAAGGACGTGCTGGTCGCCGATCCCAAGATCGCCAATGCCGTGATCCGCTCGGCCCAACGCGCCTATATCATCGGCGGACAGGTCGGCCAGACCAACGTCGTGTTCTTCGCTGCCGACGGCCAGCAGGTGGCCGCCTACGACATCGCGGTGAAGCGCGATCTCAACGGCATGCGCACGGCGCTGCGTCAGGCGCTGCCGGGCGTGCAGATCGAAGGCGTCGGCGACAGCGTGATGCTGACCGGCTCGGTGTCTAGCCCGGTCGAGGCCCAGCAGGCCGGCGACGTCGCCGCCAAACTGGTCGGCGGCTCCGAGAAGGTGGTCAACAACATCGTCGTGCGCGGCCGCGACCAGGTGATGCTCAAGGTCGTCGTCGGCGAAGTGCGCCGCGATATCGTCAAGCAGCTGGGCGTCGATCTCAGTGCCAGCCTGAACGCCGGCACCGCGGTGGTGAACTTCAACAATTCCAACCCGTTCTCGGTCAGCGGCGGACCGATCGTCAGCAACAACGGATTAGGTGTGGCCGGCATCACCAAGGGCTTCGCGACCGTCAGCGCCACGATGCGCGCGATGGAAAGCGCCGGTGTCATGCGCACGCTCGCCGAGCCGAGCCTGACCGCGATCTCCGGCGAATCCGCCACCTTCATCGCCGGCGGCGAATTCCCCATTCCGTCGGGCTACGCCTGCGATCCCGTCACCCACGTTTGTACCACCCAGATCACCTACAAGAAGTTCGGCATCTCCCTGAACTTTACCCCCGTCGTACTGAGCGAGGGCCGGATCAGCCTGCGCGTGATGACCGAGGTGTCGGAGCTGTCGAACCAGAGCGCCATCACGGTGACCCAGGCGCTGTCCTCGAGCTCGAGCAACTCGATCACCATCCCCTCGATCCAGACCCGCCGCGCCGAAACGACGCTGGAAATTCCCTCGGGCGGTTCGATGGCGATGGCCGGCCTGATCCAGCAGCAGACCAAACAGGCGATCAACGGCCTGCCTGGCGTCGACCAGGTGCCGATCATCGGTGCGCTGTTCCGCAGCCAGGACTTCGTCAACAACGAGACCGAGCTGATGGTGATCGTGACGCCCTATGTGGTGCGCGCGGTGGCTCAGAAGGAACTGTCCCGGCCCGACGACGGCTTCGCGCCGGCCTCTGACGCCCAGACGGCGCTGCTCGGCCGCATGAACCGCCTCTATGGCATCGCGCGCCGCGTCGATCCGATCGCGGGCACGCCCGGTGATTTCGGCTTCATCATCGACTGATGACGAACGGACGACTTGGGGCAAGCGGCAGAGACGGGCGAGAGACGGGGCACGAGGGGATGAAGCGATGACGAAGACCATGGCCGATCGACGTCGCAGGTTGAGCGTCGCGCTGGCGCTGACGGGGCTCTCCGTCATGTTGGGCGCCTGCAACACCACCGGCGAGATCGTCACCCAGACGGTGCCGACCGACTATCGCCAGCGTCACCCGATCGCGGTCGAGGAAGCCAAGAAGTCGATCGTGATCTTCGTCGGCAAGGCTCGCGGCGGCCTCTCGGCCGCGCAGCACGCGGACGTCGCCGGCATTGCCCGGGACTGGGTGCGCGAAGGCACCGGCTCGGTCGTCGTCGACGTCCCCGTCAACGCCGCGAATTCGCGCGCGGCGGCAGCGACCTATCACGAGATCCGTTCCGTGCTCGCATCCGTCGGCGTGCCCTCGCGTGCCATCGTCCAGCATCCGTATCGGCCGGAGGATCCCGGACTACTGCCCACCATCCGCCTGAGCTATTCCCGGATCGCCGCAGTCGCCGGCCCCTGCGGGCTGTGGCCGGAAGATATCGGCCCCTCCATCCTCGACCCCGGCTACAACGAGAACCAGCCCTATTTCAATCTGGGCTGCGCCAGCCAGCGCAACCTCGCGGCAATGATCGACAATCCAGCCGACCTCGAGCAGCCGCGGTCCGAGACGCCAGCCTATAACGCACGGCGTGATATCGCCTTCGAGCGCTATCGCAAGGGCATGCCGATCGCGACCACCAATTCAGACGCCGACAAGGCCAAACTCAGCGATACAGGCAGATGACACGCGTCCACGACGAAGAAGCGGACGATCCGCAGCACCCCGAGGAACACATTGCGCCGGTTCCTCGCATCTCCGTGCAGGCCTTTTGCGAGACCGAGCAGACGCTCGCCGCGGTGACCGCGGCCGGGCAGGATCGCCGTCTCGCCAAGGCGCATCTCACCGCCAAGGACGGCGGCCTCGCGGCGGCCATCGAAGTCTATGAAACGATGCCGACGCCGAACGTCATCGTGATCGAATCCGACGGCACGCGCGACATTCTCGAGGGCCTCGACGACCTCGCCGGCGTCTGCGATCCCGGCACTCGTGTGGTGGTGATCGGCAATCCCAGCGACACCGCGCCTTATCGCGAGCTGGTCCGCCGCGGCGTCAACGACTATGTGGTGGGACCGGTCGAAACGCTCGACGTCGTCCGCTCGATCTGCAGCCTGTTCTCGGCGTCCGAAACCATTATCACCGGCCGTGTCATCGCGGTGGTCGGCGCCAAGGGCGGTGTCGGTGCCTCTACCGTCGCGCACAATGTGGCCTGGACCATCGCCCGCGACCTCGCGCTCGATTCCGTCGTGATCGATCTCGACCTCGCCTTCGGCACTGCAGGTCTCGACTACAACCAGGACCCGGTACAGGGCATCGCCAATGCCGTGCTGTCGCAGGATCGGCCGGACACGGCCCTGATGGAGCGCCTGCTCTCCAAATGCACCGAGCGTCTTAGCCTGCTTGCTGCGCCTGCCACGCTTGACCGCGTCTACGATTTCGGCGCGGAGGCCTTTGACGCGGTGTTCGACACGCTACGCATGACAACGCCCTGCATCGTGCTCGACGTTCCCCACCAATGGTCGGGCTGGACGCGGCGTGCGCTGGTCAACGCGGACGACATCGTCATCGTGGCCGAGCCCGATCTTGCGAACCTGCGCAACACCAAGAACATGCTGAACGTGTTGAAGGCGGCGCGGCCGAACGACCGGCCACCGCTCTACTGCATCAACCAGGTCGGCATGCCCAAGCGGGCGGAGATCGAGGTCAAGGCATTCGCCAAGACCATGGAGAGCCAGCCGATCGCGGTGATCCCGTTCGATTCGAAGCTGTTCTCGACCGCGGCCAACAATGGCCAGATGATCGCGGAGGTCTCCAAGAGCCACCGCACCACCGAGCTGTTCCAGAACGTGGCGAACCGCCTCGCCGGGCGGGGCGAGGTGAAGAAGCCGAAGCGCTCGCTGCTCGGGCCGCTGTTGAAGAAGCTGAAGGGCAGGTCGGGGCGCGCGTCAGCCCCGCATCGCAAGGCGTCGTAGGGACAAGAGCTGAGCTCTCTCCGTTCCCTCCCCCCTTGTGGGGGAGGGGCAGGGAGGGGGGTGCTACACGGGGACTCTTTCCGTCGCGCAGCCAATCGATGCATCGTCACCAATCAGCACTTTTTCCTGGGCTACCCCTCTCCCTAGCCCTCCCCCACAAGGGGGGAGGGAACGCACCTCCCTCGGTGCGCTCGGCGAGGCTCAATCTGTCGAGCTCAGGAATGAGCGGGTTACTTCTCCGCCCGCTGCTGCTTCTTCACCAGCAACTGCCGCAGCGCCGTGACTTTTGCCGCCGCTTGATCCGGCGGCAGGTCCGCCTTCACGATGGTTTCGGCCTCGGCCTGCTTTCCTTCCAGTCCCAGCACGAGCGCGAGATTGGCGCGCACCCGGAGATCGGCGGGATTGCGCTCGTGCGCGCGGCGCATCGTTTCCTCTGCCCGCGGCAGATTGTTCTGCAGCATGTAGGACAGTCCGAGATTGGACAGCACCGACGGTTCGTCCGGCACGATTTTCAGTGCGGCGGCGTAGTATTGCTGCGCCTCCTCGTTGCGACCGAGCTGATCGAGCGCGGCGCCCTGCGCCGACAGGATATGCCAGTCGGGATCCTCGGGCGAATGCGCGCGACCGAGGACGTCGAACGCCTGCTGGAAACTGCCGCTGTCGGCGAGCGCGCGGCCATAGCCGGCGAGCAGCGCCTTGTTGCTGGAATGGGCGAGCACGGCCTGCTCCAGCACCGCGAGCGCCTGCGCGCGCTGGCCGGTCTGGCGCAACGCCTTGCCATATTCGAGCGCGACGTTGGGATCGCCAGGCTTGGCGCGATAGCGCTCGCGCAGCGCGTCCATGTCCGGCCTCACGTCTGGCTTGGCCTCGGCCCTGACAGCCGAGTCCGACTTTCCGCCGAGCGCGCCGGTGATGTCCTCGATGCCGGTGGTCTGACAGCCGCCCAGGGCCAGGATCAGAAGCGCGGAAAACAGATATCTCGCCGGAGGAGAGGCGACGGACAAACGCTTGGACATACTCTGATCACTCGGCGACTGATCAGAGATGCTTACCGATTAACGCTAAAGTCCCGTTAAGGCGGGGCGCTTCCGAAAGCTCAGTCGGTGAATTCAGCGCCGAACTCGCAGCCGATGCGCCAGCGCAGGCGGCACTGCCGGGAATAGTCGGGCGCGAAGATGATGGTGAATTGCGGCGGCACTTCCAGAAATTCCGCCACCACTTTCACGCCGCCATCCGAAATATCCGTGATCGTGCAGTCCCGCGGCAGCGAACCCGCGCCAAAATGAATCTTGGCGAGCCGCGTGCACATCCGTCGTTCGCTTCTCCGGCGATTTGCAAGCATCTGAATTGTTCACCCGTTAGACCACGGCCCATCCCGCAGCCTAGGAGTAGCGGACATTCGTTGGAATGTGCTGAGCAGAGCAGCTTGCATTCGAGGCGTAGTGTCTTCGACGTGTTTACGATCGGTTAGGGCCTTCCGGCCCTCTCGACCCGTTCCCGTATTGTTCTTGCAAGAACTGGCCCGCTCTGCTACCCCTAATTGTGCAAAAGGGCAGGCTGGTTCGGGCATGGTTCAGCGGGTTTCTACCGTCGCCTTTGAGGGGATCGAGGCCCGTGCGGTCGACGTGCAGGTGCAGGTCGCGCCCGGTCTGCCGGCCTTCGCGATCGTCGGTCTCCCGGACAAGGCGGTGTCGGAGGCGCGCGAGCGGGTCCGCTCGGCGCTGATCGCCTCTGGGCTGGCGCTGCCGGCGCGCAGGATCACCGTCAATCTCGCGCCCGCCGATCTGCCCAAGGAGGGCAGCCATTATGACCTGCCGATCGCGCTCGGGCTGATGGGGGCGATCGGCGCGATCCCCCCGGATGCGCTGACCGGCTTCACGGTTCTGGGCGAGCTTGGCCTCGACGGATCGATCGCACCGGTGGCCGGTGTCCTTCCCGCCGCGATCGGCGCCAATGTGCGCGAGGAGGGGCTGATCTGTCCGGCGGCTTGCGGCTCGGAAGCGGCATGGGCGAGCCCGGACATCCAGATCATCGCCGCAAGTTCGCTGATCCAGATCGCCAACCATTTCAAGGGAACGCAGGTGCTGTCGCGGCCGGTGCCGAAGGTACACGAAGCCGCCGCCTCGCCGCTCGACCTGCGCGACATCAAGGGCCAGGAGAGCGCCAAGCGGGCGCTGGAGATCGCGGCCGCCGGCGGTCATCACCTGCTCATGATCGGCGCGCCCGGCGCCGGCAAATCGATGCTGGCGGCACGCCTGCCCTCGATCCTGCCGCCGCTGTCACCGGGCGAGTTGCTCGAAGTCTCGATGATCGCCTCTGTCGCCGGCGAGATCGAGGGCGGCGCACTGACGGCGCGGCGGCCGTTTCGATCGCCGCATCATTCCGCCAGCATGGCCGCGCTCACTGGCGGCGGCATGCGCGCACGGCCAGGCGAGATCTCCCTCGCGCATCAGGGCGTGCTGTTCCTCGACGAGCTCCCCGAATTCGATCCGCGCGTGCTGGATTCGCTGCGCCAGCCGCTGGAGAACGGCGAGGTCTCGGTGTCCCGCGCCAATCACCGCGTCACCTATCCCGCACGCTTCATGCTGGTCGCGGCGATGAATCCGTGCCGCTGCGGCAATGCGTTCGAGCCCGGCTATGCCTGCAAGCGCGGCCGCATCGATCGCTGCACCGGCGACTACCAGGCCCGCATCTCGGGGCCGCTGATGGACCGTATCGACCTGCGCATCGAGGTTCCCGCCGTGACCGCGGCCGATTTGATCCTGCCGCCGCCGGCGGAGGGCTCGGCCGAAGTCGCCGCGCGCGTGGCCGCCGCGCGTGACATCCAGCTCGCGCGCTACGCGGACGCCGGCCTGCCGAAGGTTCGCACCAATGCCGAAGCGCCGGCCTCGGTGCTGGAGGAGATCGCCAAGCCGGATGCGCAAGGCCAGAAGCTGCTGCGCGACGCCGCCGAGACCATGCGGCTGTCGGCGCGCGGCTATCACCGTGTGCTGCGGGTGGCGCGCACGCTGGCCGATCTCGACGGCGCCGACAAGATCGGCCGGCTGCATCTGGCCGAAGCGCTGTCCTACCGCGCGCTCGCAGAGGATGTGCGCCAGTTGGCCTGAGCAATGCGCCGCCGCAGCTTTCTCGACAACATCACCATGCCCGAGATTGAACCATGACCGACGTCAATGCCTGCACCATCAGATTTGTCCGCCCGTCCCAATATGCCGATCGGCTGAGGTCGTACGAGTTGTGGGTCAACGGGACCAGCGTTGGGAAGCTTGCGCGCAATGACGCGTTGGAGGTCACGCTGCCGGCCGGTGCCTGCACGATCGAGGCGACCATTGATTGGGGCAGGAGCCAGCCGCTCATCGTTCGCACCACGCCTGGCCAAATCGTCGAGATTGAGGTCAGGAACAGGTGGGGCGCCTGGGCAGCGCTGTGGGCGATCAGCTTCGGCAAGAACAGCTATTTGGTTCTCACTGAAGTCGAGCGAAAAACGAACAGAAGCGCTTAACCGACTGAGATTCTCATCCCCAGATACCGGCATCAACCCGGCGGTAACGAGTTTCCTTTACGCTCTGCAAACCATAAGGCCCATCAGTTCCCCGTACAGGGCCTGGCGAGTAGCGTGTCATGTTGCGTTTCAAGATCCTGGCCTCGGTTGTTCCCCTGTTGGCGGCCGCGGTGTTCGCGCGCAGCGAGATCGGATCGGTCTCGCATCCCTGCATCGCCCTCGGCGACACCTCGGTCGAGCTGACGTCGCTGTTCTGGACCGCCGGCGTGCATGTCGCCTTCACCGACGATCCCGCGCGCGCCACGGTGCGGGTTCAGATTACCGAGGATGCGGACGCTGCCGACTTCGCCGTTGTCGACGATGGCCCCGGTTCGGAATCGGAGTCCTGCCAGGCCAACCCTTCGACTCGCCTGATCTCGATTGCCGCACAGCCCGTCGACGGCGGTCAGGTGGTCTATCTCTCCACCGAGGGGCCGGCGGATTACCGGGTCTATGTGCGCTCGAAAACCTTCTCGCAGCGCGAGGCGGCGGCGCTGATCGTCGGCGCCCGCGGCGGCCACCGCCATCTCCAGGCGGCCTCGCTTTGAGCCGCCTCGCTTTGCGCCGTTAACGTCTCGTCAACCCTGTTTGGAGGCGGTCGCAGGGCCTCAAACTGTTCGCAAGGTCGGCGGCACATCGTCGTTTACAGCGAGCACAGGTTTTTACGAAAAGAGTCGGGTCGGTGGCGATGGATCGGACGTTCCGGATCAAGGTGCGCATGCGTCGCTTCAGGCG
Organism: Bradyrhizobium sp. MI1.10; assembly: GCF_055811035.1. Lineage (NCBI taxonomy): Bacteria > Pseudomonadati > Pseudomonadota > Alphaproteobacteria > Hyphomicrobiales > Nitrobacteraceae > Bradyrhizobium > Bradyrhizobium sp. MI1.10. The sequence continues at coordinate 348,006 of NZ_JBVVPN010000001.1, read as the reverse complement.
ACAGTACCCACGAATCGCCTTCGCGATCCGCTCCTTCATGATCTTCTCGGCGACCTTCGGCGGCGCCTATGGGTTTGTCTCCGGCAGCCGGTCCGAGACGTCCGGCTACGATCCCAATGCGTTTGCGATCGGCGTCAGCTTCCTGTTCGCGCTCGCCTGCCTCGGCCTCGCCACGCTGAGCATGCGCCTGCGCTTCGTCAACAAGCGGATGCGTGCGCTGGCTGCCCACAACGAAACGCTGATCGACCGCAATTGGGAGCTGAAGGAGGCCGAGGAGCGCGCTCGCAGCCTGTTCGAACAGCAGGGCGATCTGATCGTGCTGCGCGACACAGGCGGCCGCATCACCTTCGCCAACGACGCCTATTGCGCGCTTGCCGGACAGGCGCGCGGCGCGCTGGTCGGCACGCGCTTTGATTTCGACGTGCTGGAGCAGGGCGATAGCGCCCGCGAGAGCAACGGCACGCGGATTCACGACCAGAAGATCGCAACCCCGCTCGGCGCGCGCTGGATCGCCTGGCGCGAAGGCTATGTCCGCCTCGACGCCGGCCAGCCTGCCGAATTACAGAGCGTCGGACGCGACGTCACCGACCGCACCGAGACCGAGCGGGCGCTGTCCGAGGCCCGCGATCAGGCCGACGCCGCCAACCGGGCCAAATCGCGCTTCCTGGCGATGGCCTCGCACGAGATACGCACGCCGCTGAACGGCATCATCGGCATGGGCGGGCTGCTGCTCGACACTACGCTGACGCCGGAGCAGTCGACCTACGCCAAGGCCGTGAAGACCTCCGGCGAAGCGCTGATGGCGCTGATCGAGGAGTTGCTCGACTATTCCAAGATCGAGGCCGGCAAGCTCGATCTCGAGCAGCGTCCCTTCGCGCTCTCGGCCCTGATCGAGGACATCACCGAGCTGCTCGCGCCGCGCGCGCAGGCGAAACAGCTCGAGATCGCCGCCTATGTCGACGAGCGGCTGCCGCTCGAAGTGGTCGGCGACGCCGCGCGGCTGCGCCAGGTGCTGCTCAACCTCGCCGGCAACGCCATCAAGTTCACGGCGAGCGGCGGCGTCGCGCTGATCGTCGAGCCCGGCATCTGGCCGAACGAAATCAGCTTTCTGGTGCGCGACACCGGGATCGGCATCGCAGCCGACGCGCAACAGCGCATCTTCCGCGAATTCGAGCAGGCCGACGAACGCGTCGCCCGCACCTATGGCGGCACCGGCCTCGGTCTCGCTATCAGCGAGCGCATCGTCAAGCGCATGGGCGGCCGCATCACGCTCGCGAGCGAGCCGGGCAAGGGTTCGACCTTCGACGTCTCAGTCCCGCTGGCATCATCCTCCGCCGGCGCGGAGCAGACGGCGTTCCCGAGTCCCGACCTCACAGGCAAGTCGATCCTGCTGATTGCCGACGGCATCGAGGCTTCCCTGATCGCGCGGCGGCTGGAGCGCTGGGGCGGCCAGACCTGCATGGTGACCGACGCCGCGGTGGCGGAAGCGCTGCTGCCGGAACGCTCATGGCATTCGGTGCTCATCGATCGCGCGCTCGGCGCTGCCATTGCCGACCGCCTCGGCGAAGCCGCACGCAGCCATGCGACGCAACGCCTCGTGCTGCTGACGTCCGGCTCGCGCCACGAGAAAATCTCGCCGGCCTTCACCGGCTTCCTGGTGAAGCCGCTGCGCGCGGCCTCACTCGCCGCACGCCTCGCGCTGCCCCCGGAGGTCGCCTCGCCCGATCTCGCGCCGGAGCCATCTGCCCCATCCACCGGCGCGGTACCGGCGAAAGGCCTCTCGGTTCTCGTCGCCGAGGACAACGAGATCAATGCGCTGTTGATGCGCTCGCTACTGACGAAACTCGGTCACCGCGTCATCATCGCGATCAATGGCGAGGCCGCGCTGGAATCCTGGCTCGGCGCGTCCTCGGCCGGCACGCCCTATGATCTCGTGCTGATGGACATCCAGATGCCGCAGCTCGACGGCATCGAAACGACAAAACGCATCCGTGCGCATGAGGCGGCCAAAGGCGGCCACCACACGCCGATCCTCGCGCTCACCGCCAATACGCTGGTGGAAGATCGCTACGCCTGCTTTGAAGCGGGCATGAACGGGTTTCTGATCAAGCCGCTCGATCGCGAGAAGCTGGAAGAGGCGCTGGCCGGACTGGCGGCGGCGCGGCAGCTGACGGTTTGATCCGGATTCCATAGGAACCCGATCTCGGACGGCAATCGACAATTGAAATCGAGCGCTTCGCGCGTCACCATCCTCTGGGGCATTTTAAGCAGAGGATTTCGCATGAACATGCTTTGCCGCCTCGCCTTCGTGATCCTTCTCTGTGGTTCCACTCAAGCCACCTCGGCCGATAGCTCGCAACTGATCGCCTCGCTCAAGCAAGGCGGTTACGTGTTGGTGTTTCGCCACACGGCCACCGACGACAGCCAAAAGGATGTCTACCCTTTCAAGTTCGACGACATGAGCGCCCAGCGTCAGCTCAGTGAAAAGGGCCGCGACATGGCGCGCCAGATCGGGACGGCCATCAAGGAACTCGCGATCCCGATCGGCGATGTCTACACCAGCAAGCTGAACCGCGCGATCGAGGCGGGCAGACTGATCTCCGGTCGCGAGCTCAAGCCAGTCGACGCGTTGACGGACAGCAGCAACGCGAGTGCGTCGGGCATGGCAAATCCGACCGGTGCAAATGCAAAAGCGGGCCAGGCCGTGCGGCAGCTCGTCGATGCGCCGCCCAAGGCGGGCACCAACACCTTCCTGGTCACCCACAAGACCAACATCGCCGATGCCTTCGGCAAGGATGCCGGGGACGTGCAGGAAGGCGAAGCTTTCGTCTACCGGGCAAGCACCACCGGTGCGGCGGCTTTCGCAGGGCGCATCAAGCCTGCGGATTGGATCGCGAAGGCCGGCAAGTGAGCCGCTTGCCGGCGACGCACGTCAGCTTGGGTGCGGAGCAGGCCGGGCGCCCGGCATCACTGCGCGCTCCGGCGGAATGAACCGTTATGCGGCGTGAGCAGGAAACCGCGGCGCGGACAGCTTGGCCGTCGGCGCTGGCGTGCCCTTGAATTTGGTGTCTGCCTGGGCCGCGCGCTTGCAATGCGGACACACGAAAAGATGCGCGATGATCGGAGTCGGCTCGTCCGCCAGCAGTTCGGAACGGAACCACTTCATCTCGATATGGCAGTCCGGGCAGGTCGGTGCTTCCAGCTGCTCGGCGGCGTTTCTGAGACGATCAACCATGGGTCCCTCGCGTTTACGAAGGTCATAGCGGAATACCCTTTGCCGGTCTGCAACAAAAGACACTCTGCGCGCGGGCTAGACTCGTCGACCGCAGCGATTACAGCCTGCGCAGCGCCACGCTCGCCACCGTGTGGTCGGCGCCCTTCTTCAGAATCAGGGTCGCGCGGGGGCGGGTCGGCAGGATGTTGTCCTCGAGATTTGCGAGGTTGGTGCGTTCCCAGATCGCGATCGCGGTGGCGGTGGCTTCCTCGTCCGACAACAGCGCGTAGCGGTTGAAGTAGGATTTTGGATTGGTGAACGCGGTGTCGCGCAGCGACAGGAAGCGCCTGATGTACCACTGCCGCAGCGCGGCCTCGTCGGCGTCGATATAGACCGAGAAATCGAAGAAGTCGGACACCACGGGCACGGCCTTGCCGTCACGCGGCAGTTTGCCGGTCTGCAGCACGTTGACGCCCTCGACGATCAGGATGTCGGGCTGGTCGATCTCGGCCCACTGGTTCGGCACGATGTCGTAGGTCAAATGCGAATAGACCGGCGCGCGCACATGGCGGCGGCCGGCCTTGATGTCGGAGAGGAAGCTGAGCAGCAGCGGCAGGTCGTAGCTTTCCGGAAAACCCTTCTTCTGCATGATGCCCTGCCGCTCCAGCACGGCGTTGGGATACAGAAATCCGTCGGTGGTGATCAGCTCGACTTTTGGACGCGGCGACCAGCGCGCCAGCAGCGCCTGAAGCACGCGGGCCGTGGTGGATTTTCCAACCGCGACCGAACCGGCGACGCCGATGATGTAGGGCATCTTGCGGTCGCGGATGTTGAGGAACTGGCGCTCCGCGTAATAAAGCCGCTGCATCGCATCGACATAGATCGACAGCAGGCGCGACAGCGGCAGGTAGATGTCCTCGACCTCCTGCAAGTCGAGGCGGTCGTGCAGCGAGCGCAGCCGGTCGAACTCGCCCGGCTCCAGCGTCATCGGCGTGTCGTCGCGCAGTCGCGACCACTCCTCACGCGTATAGACGCGGTAAGGATTATACTGCTGCTCGGGTGCGCGGATATCCATGACGCGACTCTCCACCTCGGCTAGCTGCCGCCCTTGCGCGACGCCTTTTCTTCCAACCCTGACATATTGGTCCGCTTGTCCAATGCGGCCTCGACCTCTTCCAGCTTTACGCCGCGGGCCTTGAGCAGCACAAGGAAATGATAGAGCAGGTCGGCGCCTTCGGCGATCAGATGCGCGCGATCGTTTTCGACTGCTGCGATTACCGTTTCGACTGCTTCCTCACCGAACTTCTTGGCGCAATGTTCGGCGCCCTTGTCGAGGAGCTTGCGGGTATAGGACGCCTCGCCACCCGCTGCCGCGCGGGCGTCGATGGTCTCGGCCAGATCGTGGATCGTGAAACGCGGCATACAAATACCCGGAAAACGCGCCTTGGCCGATGATTGGCCGGTTATCTGGCGGGATAAGCCGATCCCCGCCAATCATGTAGCATTTTTAGGAACGGGAGTCGTCAGGCATCGAGGCGCATGGGTAGCCCGCGCCGGGACATGTGCTCCTTGGCTTCGCGGACGGTGAATTCCCCGAAGTGGAAGATCGAGGCGGCCAGCACGGCGGTGGCGTGGCCGTCGCGAATACCGTCGACGAGGTGGTCGAGATTGCCGACGCCGCCCGAAGCGATCACGGGAACGGGAATGCTGTCGGCGATCGCCCGGGTCAGCGGGATGTCAAAACCCTGCCGCGTGCCGTCGCGGTCCATCGAGGTGAGCAGAATTTCGCCGGCGCCGAGCGAGACCACCTCCTGGGCGTATTCGATGGCGTCGATACCGGTCGAGTTGCGGCCGCCATGTGTGAAGATCTCCCAGCGCTCTCCGCCACCGGCGCGCTTGACCCGCTTGGCGTCGATCGCGACCACCACGCACTGCCCGCCGAATTTTTCGGCAGCTTCCTTGACGAACTCGCGCCGCGACACCGCGGCGCTGTTGATCGAGACCTTGTCGGCGCCCGCGCGCAGGAGGGTCTTGATGTCGTTGACCTCACGCACGCCGCCGCCCACGGTGACGGGCATGAAGCAGGCTTCCGCGGTGCGCCGGACCACGTCCAGCATGATGCCGCGATTCTCATGGGTCGCGGTGATGTCGAGGAAAGTGAGCTCGTCGGCGCCGGCAGCGTCGTAGGCGATCGCCGCTTCGACGGGGTCACCGGCATCACGCAGGTCGACGAAGTTGACGCCCTTGACGACCCGGCCGTCCTTGACGTCGAGGCAGGGGATCACGCGCACCTTGAACATCGGATGTCTCCTAGGCCGCGGCGCGGATCAGGGTGAGGGCGGCTGAGGGATCGAGCCGGCCATCGTAAAGCGCGCGACCGGCGATCGCGCCGGCGAGCTTTTTCGCGCGCGGCGTCAGCATCGCCTTGACGTCCTCGATCGAGGCGAGGCCGCCGGAGGCGATCACGGGAATCGAAATCGCATCCGCCAGCGCAATGGTCGCATCGAGATTCAGGCCCTTGAGCAGGCCGTCGCGCGCGATGTCGGTGAAGATGATGGCGGCGACGCCGGCATCCTCGAACCGTTGCGCGATCTCCAGCACCGTCACCTGCGAGGTCTCGGCCCAGCCTTCGACCGCGACCTTGCCGTCACGTGCGTCGAGCCCGACCGCGACGCGGCCGGGGAATTTTTTTGCAGCAGCCTTCACCAATTCGGGGTCGCGCACCGCGGCGGTGCCGATGATGACACGGGTGACGCCCTTTTCGAGCCAGGCCTCGACAGTGGCGAGATCGCGAATGCCGCCACCGAGCTGCACCGGAATCGTGATCGTCTTCAGCATCGTCTCGACCGCCTGCGCATTCACGGGCTTGCCGGCAAACGCGCCGTCGAGATCGACGACGTGGAGATACTCAAAGCCCTGCGCGACGAAGCTCTCGGCCTGCGCGGCGGGATTGAGGTTGAACACGGTCGCGCGCGCCATGTCGCCCTGTTCGAGGCGCACGCATTGGCCGTTCTTGAGGTCGATCGCAGGAAAGAGAATCATGATTGAGCCAGGATTTTTCTGCGCGAACGGTGCGCTCCCTCCCCCCTTGTGGGGGAGGGCTGGGGAGAGGGGTAAGCCACGGGCACCACCGTTGCGGCTACCCCCCTCCCGAATGCTTCGCATTCGACCTCCCCCACAAGGGGGGAGGTAACAAGAGCAGCGGCCATCACGGTTTCCATCGCAAGAAGTTCGAGATCAGGGCCAGACCAAAGCGCTGGCTCTTCTCGGGGTGAAACTGCGTCCCGATCGCCGTGTCCTTGCCGACGATCGCGGTGACGGGCCCGCCGTAATCGGCGCGCGCAAGCACGTCCGCCTCGTTGGCGGCTTTGAGGTGGTAGGAGTGCACGAAATAGGCGTGCTGGCCCTTAGGGCCGAGCGGCAGCCCGTCCAGCACCGGGTGCTCGCGCAGCACATCGAGCGTATTCCAACCCATGTGCGGGATCTTGAGGCTCTCGTCGCGCGGCGTGATCTTCTCGACGTCGCCGCCGATCCAGTTCAGGCCTTGCGTGATCACGTGCTCTTTGCCGCGGGTGGCGAACAGCTGCATGCCGACGCAGATGCCGAACATCGGCCGCGCCTTGACGCGCACCGCCTCGGTGATCGCCTCGACCATGCCGTTGACGGCATCGAGCCCACGCCGGCAATCGGCGAAGGCGCCGACGCCCGGCAGCACCAGACGGTCGGCGCCGTAGGCCTGGTCCGGATCGCTGGTGACGAACACCTTTTGCGGATTGTCCATGCTGCGCGCGGCGCGCTCGAACGCCTTGGCGGCCGAATGCAGATTGCCGGAACCGTAATCGATGATGGCGACGCTCATCTTGACCCTCCCGGTTCTGGAAACAAACCAATGATGCCACCTGCCGGCATCGGCGGCGGGTTGGAGAATTGCTGACCCGGCACGTTGCGGGTCGGCGGCGGGCCGCCGCGATCGACGGCCCATTGATCGTTGACGATGCCGCGCTGCTTCTGGCTCCAGCGCTCGAAGAAACGGCGCTCGGCGGTGTCCTCGTCGTCGGAAATCACCACGTCGAGCTGCCGCCATTTACCGCGCGACAGCGTCCAGCGGCGCAGGCTCGAGGCCTCGAATCCCATCAGGAGCGCGACGATGACGTCGGCGAAGAAGATCGAGGAACGGCCGACGCCGAGGCTGGACAGCCCGACGTTGAACGCGGCAACGAAGATCACCCAACCGATCAGCGCCAGCCACAGCCGATTCCACAGCAGCCAGAGCGGGCCGAAGATCATCGCCCAGAAATGGAAGCCGTCGCGCACGAAGACGAACTTGTCGGTCGCGCGCAGATCGGCTCCGGCAGGGGAGGGAGCATGAACTGTGTAGACGGACATGGCGATGCCCCGTTCCCAAGAATTCAGTGATACCGCAAACGGCGCGTGCCGCGGGCCGAAAGATGTCAGCCGCCGAGCGAGCCCTTGGTGGACGGGATTTCGCCCACCGCCTTCGGATCGATCGCGACGGCGGTGCGCAGCGCCCGTGCCAGACCCTTGAAGCAGGACTCGGCGATATGGTGGCTGTTATCGCCATATAGGGTCTCGACGTGAAGAGTCACGCCGGCGTTCATGGCGAAGGCCTGGAACCACTCGCGCACCAGCTCGGTGTCGAACTCGCCGATCTTGTCGCGAGGGAAGTCGGCCTTGAACACCAGGAAAGGGCGGCCCGAGATGTCGATCACCACGCGTGACAGCGTCTCGTCCATGGGCATGTGCACGCCAGCATAGCGGGTGATGCCCGCCATGTTGCCGAGCGCCTGCTTGATGGCCTGGCCGAGCGCGATGCCGGTGTCTTCGGTGGTATGGTGATGATCAATGTGCAAATCGCCGACCGCCTTGACCGTGAGGTCGATGCGGGAATGGCGGGCGAGGAGATCGAGCATATGGTCGAAAAAGCCGATGCCGGTCGCGATATTGGACACGCCGGTGCCATCGAGGTTCACGGTGACCTCGATGTCGGTTTCCTTGGTCTTGCGCTTGATCGTCGCGGTGCGCATCAAAACTAGCTTTCATCCTCGTTCGGGGCCGAAAACGCCGGTCTTTTAACAGCCAAATGACGCCTTCGCTACTGCGGGAACGGCTGGCCGGGCCTCTACTTCTGCCTATGGTGAGCGAAATTGGTCCCGGAGCGGCCCGTTGTGCCCCCGCTCCCGACCGCCTAAATCAGCCCGGACAATGAGGATCATTCATGCAGGACTCCCCAAACAGCTCGCCGGGCTGGCACGGCACCACGATTTTGACGGTCCGCAAGGGCGGCACGGTGGTGGTCGGCGGCGACGGCCAGGTCTCGATCGGCCAGACCGTGATCAAGCACAACGCCAGGAAGGTCCGGAAACTCGGCAAGGGCGACGTCATCGGCGGCTTTGCCGGCGCAACGGCCGACGCCTTCACGCTGTTCGAGCGCTTGGAAGCCAAACTCGAGCAATATCCGGGGCAATTGACCCGGGCCGCCGTCGAGCTCGCCAAGGACTGGCGCACCGACCGTTATTTGCGACGGCTGGAGGCCATGATGATCGTTGCCGACAAGGACGTCTCCCTGGTGCTGACAGGCACCGGCGACGTGCTGGAGCCCGAAGCCGGCGTCATGGCGATCGGCTCGGGCGGGAATTACGCGCTGGCGGCGGCCCGCGCCCTGCTCGACACCGACAAGGACGCCGAGACCATCGTCCGCCGCTCCCTCGATATCGCCGCCGACATCTGCGTCTACACCAACCGCAATGTCACCGTCGAAGCGCTGTCCGCCGGGTAGGGCCTATCTGTGGCTGGACAATGTAGCTCCGGACTGGCTGCAACCTCACCCGCTTGCGGGAGAGGTCGCGCCGAAGGCGCGGGTGAGGGCTCTGTCCTCTTGGGGGCTGTCCCATTGCGGACGCACCCTCTCCCCAACCCTCTCCCGTAGACGGGAGAGGGAGCGCAGCACCGCTAGATGACCCTCGCCTACACCTTCCGCCCGATGACCGCGGCCGATCTGCCGTTGATCCGGCGATGGCTCCGCGAGGTACATGTGCGGGAATGGTGGGGCGATCCGGACGAGCAGTTCGCGCTCGTGAGCGGCGATCTCGATGAGCCGGCAATGGACCAGTTCATCGTGTTGGCCGGCGACAAGCCGTTCGGCTATCTTCAATGCTACCGCCTGACAGCCTGGAATACGGGTCTTGGGCCGCAACCGGAGGGCACCCGTGGCATCGATCAGTTCATCGGCGAAGGCGACATGATCGGGCGCGGGCACGGTTCGGCATTGATCCGCCAATTCGCCGACGCGCAGTTGCGGCAGGGTCTGCCCCGCATCGTCACTGATCCTGATCCGCTCAACGCGCGCGCGGTGCGTGCCTATGAGAAGGCCGGCTTTGTCCCCGACCGCATGGTCGAGACGCCCGACGGAGCGGCGCTGCTGATGGTGCGCGAGCCATGACGCTGGCAACCACGCATGAGAGCAGGGCCGCGTTTCCACCGCTCGCCTGGGTCGGCATCGCGCTGCTGCTGCTGGCGATGCAGGCCTCGATCCTGCTCGCGATGGGACGGGTGCCGATCTGCACCTGCGGTTACGTCAAGCTGTGGCATGGCGTGGTGAACAGCTCGGAAAATTCGCAGCACATCGCCGACTGGTACAGTTTCTCGCACATCCTGCACGGCTTCCTGTTCTATGGACTGACCTGGCTGCTGTTCGCGCGGCTGCCATTCGTGTCGCTGTCCTGGCCCGCGCGCCTGATCGTCGCGATGCTGATCGAGGGTGCCTGGGAGATCGTCGAGAACTCGCCATTCATCATCGAACGCTACCGCGCCGGCACGATCTCGCTGGATTATTTCGGCGACAGCATCGTCAATTCGGTTTCTGACAATTTGTCCATGATGCTGGGCTTCCTAGCCGCGCGCCTGCTGCCTATATCGGTGACCGTCATGCTCGGGCTCGCCTTTGAAATCATGCTGGCGCTGCATATTCGCGACAATCTGACGCTCAATATCCTGATGCTGATCCACCCGGTCGAGGCCGTGAAACAATGGCAATCGGGTCCGCCGATCATCTGATGGCAAAAAAGCGGCTTGTCCCGTCCCGCATCTGATCCTAGCTAAGGTCCCATGACAGACTTCTCCCCCCGCGAAATCGTTTCCGAACTCGACCGTTTCATCGTCGGCCAGGCCGATGCCAAGCGCGCCGTCTCGATCGCGCTGCGCAACCGCTGGCGGCGGCAGCAGCTCGAAGGCTCCTTGCGCGAAGAAGTGCTGCCGAAGAACATCCTGATGATCGGCCCGACCGGCGTCGGCAAGACCGAGATCGCGCGGCGGCTCGCCAAGCTCGCCAACGCGCCGTTCCTGAAGGTCGAGGCGACGAAATTCACCGAGGTCGGCTATGTCGGGCGCGACGTCGAGCAGATCGTGCGCGATCTCGTCGAGGTCGCGATCGCCCAGGTCCGCGAGCGCAAGCGCAAAGACGTGCAGGCACGTGCGCAGCTCGCCGCCGAGGAGCGCGTGCTCGATGCGCTGGTCGGCGCCAATTCCAGCGCGGCGACGCGGGACTCCTTCCGCAAGAAGCTGCGCGCGGGCGAGCTCAACGACAAGGAGATCGAGATCGAGACGCAAGGCGGCGGCAGCGGCTTTCCGATGTTCGAGATCCCGGGCATGCCTGGCGCGCAGATGGGCGCGGTTTCGATCGGCGACATCTTCGGCAAGCTCGGCGGACGCAGCAAGACGCGGCGGCTGACGGTGGAGAGCTCGCACGAGATCCTCATCAACGAGGAATCCGACAAGCTGCTCGACAGCGATCAGTTGACGATGGAGGCGATCAGCGCGGTCGAGAACAACGGCATCGTGTTCCTGGACGAGATCGACAAGATCTGCGCCCGCGAAGGCCGCGCCGGCGGCGACGTCTCGCGCGAGGGCGTGCAGCGCGACCTGCTGCCGCTGATCGAGGGCACCACGGTCTCGACCAAGCACGGCGCGGTGAAGACCGACCACATCCTGTTCATTGCCTCCGGCGCCTTCCATGTCGCAAAGCCGTCCGACCTGTTGCCGGAACTGCAGGGCCGCCTGCCGATCCGCGTCGAGCTGCAGGCGCTGACCCGCGACGACATGCGTCGCATCCTGACCGAGCCAGAGGCTTCGCTGATCAAGCAATATGTCGCGCTGATGCAGACCGAGGGCGTCACGCTCGACATCACCGACAACGCCATCGACGCACTTGCGGACGTCGCGGTCGCCGTGAATTCCACCGTCGAGAACATCGGCGCGCGGCGGCTGCAGACCGTCATGGAGCGGGTGCTGGACGAGATCTCCTTCACCGCCCCCGACCGCAGCGGCGAGACCGTCAGGGTCGACGCCGATTTCGTCCAGAAGCACGTCGGCGACCTCGCCAAGAACGCGGATTTGAGCCGGTTCATTTTGTAATTCCGGGCGGCCGCGCTATGGATGCGGCGTGACCGCACGCATCCTGCAAAACCCCTGGCGCGTCCTGCTCGCGATCAACGCGGCGGTCATCGTCGGCGTCTTCGTTCACAAGATCCAGCTGCCGCCTTACGTCCCCTACATCCACCTCCTCGTCGACTACCATTTCGGCTTCATCAAGCGCGCGCTGATCGGGGCGATCGTCGCGCTGTTCATCGACAAGGTGCCGGTATGGCTGGTGTTCGCGCTCGGCGGCGCGACATGGCTGGTGACGCTGGGACTCTACGCAAGACTATTTCAGAAGACGTTCGGCTTCACGGCGAAGACATCGCCGCTGTTCGTCTTCATCGCGGGCTCGCCGTTCTTCCTCAAGAACTTCATGCACACGCTCGGCCATTTCGACATCTATGGCTGCGCGCTGGCGATCATCCTGCTGCTGGTGCCGGCCGGCTCGCTGCTGTTCGTGGCGCTGGCTGCGCTGTTCTCGATCGTTCTCGTCCTGATCCACCACATCCATCTCCTGATGTATGTGCCGACGATCATCACCATCGTCGTGATCAGGCACTATCTGACGCAGGGCTGCGATCGCACCAATGTCGCGTTCGGCGTCGTTGCCCTGCTTGCCGTCTCCACGCTGTTCTTCGCCGCGCAGTTTTGGGGAACGATGCCGATCGCGGAGGCGGATTTCGTTGCCTACCTGAAGAGCCGGATGGCCGATCCGTCGCGGACCGATATGTTGCAGTTTGCCTACATCTGGTATCAGCCGCTGACGAAGGAGATTTCCGACACCTGGGGCCGCCTGCCCCACAACATCCTTGGCGTGCCCGTGTTCTTGCTGCTGATCTGGCTGCACATACCGCTGTGGCGTTATTTTGCAAACCTTATCGGCGCGCTGGCAAACGACACGCATCGCCGTCTTGTGATCGCGGCGCTTGCCGGCGTCAGCCTCGCCTGCCTCGTGATGTTCGCGATGGTGTTCGACTATTCGCGCTGGATCTCGAACTGGGCGGTCTGCATGTTCCTGATCCTGCACGCGGTGAAGATGCTGCCCGCCGCACGCGAGACGCCGCTGATTCGGGCGGAGGATCAGAAGACGAATATCTTCGGCCTGATCCTTACGCTGATCCCGCGCGTCGGAATCGTCCGGCCGTTTTAGACGGTGAAGCTCGATCTTCGTCTTATCTCAGCGCTTGCGCTCGGGTCCGCAGACCGTGCCCTGCTCGACCATCGCGTCGATCTCGGACCTGGAGTAGCCGAACTCGCCCAGCACCTCGGCGGCGTGCTGGCTGAATTTCGGCGGCAGGCGACGTAGGCTCGGCTTGCTGCGATCGAGCCGGATCGGGGATGCCACGCCCTTGTACCAATCCTTCTCGATGATATCGCCGCGCGCGATCGTGTGCGGGTTGGTCAACGCTTGGTCGATCTTCTGCACGGGGCCTGCGGGCAGGCCCGCAGCGAGCAGGCGATTGCACAGCGGCTCGGCCTCGTGCTGGCTGAACACGGCGGCGAGCTCGGCCCGCAGCGCCTCGCGATTGGCGATGCGGTCCTTGTTGCGCGCAAAGCGCGGATCGGTGCCGAGCTCGGGCTTGCCGATCTCCTTGGCGAGCTTGCGGAAGGTGCCGTCATTACCGACGCCGATGAAGATGTTGTCGGTCTTGGTCGGGAAGATCGCATAGGGCACGAGGTTGGGATGCTCGTTGCCGGTGAGCGCCGGCGGCTTGCCATGCATGAAATAATTCGCGGTGTGCGGATGCATGATGGCAAGGCCGGTCTCGTACAGCGTGGTCTCCAGGAACTGGCCCTGGCCCGAGCGCTGCCGCTCCGACAACGCCATCAAGATGCCGATCGCCGCATAGAGGCCGGTGCCGATGTCGACCAGCGGCACGCCGATCCGCATCGGCCCGCTCTCGGGCGAGCCGGTCGCCGCGATCATGCCGGTCATGGCCTGGATGATGGCGTCATAGCCGGGATTGCCGCCGCGGGGACCATCGGCGCCGAAGCCGCAGATCCGGCAATGCACGAGGCGCGGAAATTTTTCGCGCAGCACCTCGTTGCCGATGCCCCATTTCTCCAGCGTGCCCGGCTTGAAATTCTCGATCAGGACGTCGGCGCTCTCCAGCATCTTGAGCAGCACGGTCCGGCCGCCCTCGGAGGCGAGATCGAGGCCGATCGAGCGCTTGTTGCGGTTGATGCCGATGAAATAGGCTGCGTCTTCGTCGTGGAAGGGAGGGCCCCAGTCGCGCACCTCGTCGCCTGCGGGCGGCTCGACCTTGATCACGTCGGCGCCATGGTCGGCGAGGATCTGGGTGCAATAGGGCCCGCCGAGCACGCGCGTGAGATCGATGACGCGCAGGCCGCTCATTGCGCCCGTGGCGGCTCCAGAACTGGCGGCTTCAGTCATGCCTTCGCGTCCCCTGTGTCGATGTGATCACAGGCCTAACGAGGTTCGTCCGAGCCGGCAATGGCTTCCCGCGTAGGGCGTCATGCAGGCGGTCGCCGCAATCCCGCGGGATGGCAAACCCCGGGGCGCCGGGGGGGGGGGGGCGGCGGCGGGCGCCCCCGCCGCGGGGGGCCCCCCCCCCCCCCGCCGGGGGCCCCCCCGCCCCCCCCCCCCCCCCCCCCCGCTTCACCGAACCGATCAGACGACCGTCAGGCGAACGTCGACATTGCCGCGCGTCGCGTTGGAATACGGGCACACCTGGTGCGCCTTCTCGACCAGCGCCTCGGCTTCCGTGCGGGCGAGGCCCGGCAACGAGACGGCAAGGTCGATGTCGAGACCGAAGCCGCCGGCCGCGCGCGGACCGATGCCGACGGTCGAGGTCACGGAGGCGTCGGCCGGAACCTTGGGGCCGCCCTGCGAGGACACGAACTTCATCGCGCCGATGAAGCAGGCGGCATAGCCCGCCGCAAACAGCTGCTCGGGATTGTTGCCCGCGCCGCCTCCGCCGCCGAGCTCCTTCGGCGTGGTGAGCTTGACGTCGAGCGCGCCGTCGAGGGTCGCAGCATGGCCGTCGCGGCCGCCGGTGGCCTTTGCGCTGGTCTTGTAGAGGACGTTCACTGACATTTTCGTCTCCCTGTGTGTTCGGGTGGGGTGCGATCCTTATTGCAAACAATTAGATTGCGCGCAATTGAAACTATGGCGCCTCACATTTAATTGTTCGCAATTGAATGTGGCGACGGCCGGCCCCAGAATGGAAGCAAGTCCTGTGAGATTCTCCATGCCCCGGAAACATTCGGCAGCGGACGCGCCGCTGCGCCTCGATAACCAGATCTGCTTCGCGGTCTATTCGGCCGCGCACGCCTTCAACCGCGTCTACAAGCCGCTGCTGGACCGGCTCGGCCTGACCTATCCGCAATATCTGGTGATGCTGGTGCTGTGGGAGCGCGACGACGTGCCGGTCAAGGACATCGGCGAAAAGCTGCACCTGGATTCGGGCACGCTGACGCCGCTGCTCAAGCGGCTCGAGGCGGCCCACCTCGTCAAGCGCACGCGCTCGAGCGAGGACGAACGTCAGGTGCTGATCGCGTTGACGCCGCAGGGCCACGCCTTGAAGGACAAGGCGCGCGCCGTGCCGCAATCGATCCTGGCGGCGTCGGATTGTTCGGTCTCGGAACTGGTCGCGATGAAGGATGAGATTGTGGCGTTGCGCGATCGGTTGAACGCGGTGATCGGGGAGTAGGGGAAGAGGTGCGCTCTTAGGACAGCCGCTTCTTTGTGAAGGCCCGGCCGGAGTGAGACTTCAGGTACGCTTCAAAAGCGAGCGCTTTGTACTTGTCACGGAAGGCGCAGTACCAGATCAGCTTCCAAGGCTTGAACTTGGCGGTGTGGGTGGATTTGCCAGCATTGTGCTCTGGAATCCGGCGCTTCAGATTTTCCGTGGCCCCAACGTATTCCTGCTCGGGAAATTCGATGCTGCGGAGGATGTAGACGTACCACATTGACGATTATCGCCTGGGCAGCCGCTGCGTGGGAATCTCACCAGTCCGTCTTCGCCCTTCGGGCTTCGCCGGACACCACGCTTCGCCCTTCGGGCTGTGCGCGGCTGCGCCACGCGTAGCCCGAAGGGCGAAGCGTGGTGGAGCCAGGCGGGATCGAACCGCCGACCTCTTGCATGCCATGCAAGCGCTCTCCCAGCTGAGCTATGGCCCCTTAACCGTCCGACGCGCCTTGGGCGACGCGTCGGGAAAGACCCAGAACCACAGTTCTGGAATTATCTCAAGTCTCTTCGTCACCGCCGACATCACCAATGATGTCGGTGACGTCCTCATCGCCCTCTTCGTCGTCGGCGATAAAGGTCGAATCATCGTCGTCATCGTCCTCGATGGTCTCATCGACTTCGATGTCGTCCTCGGATTCGGGCACGACGGCCTTGACCTTGCCGGTGTTCTCCTCGGCATCGGCCTCCTCGAGCGAGACCTCCTCGACCTCCGCCGGCTCCGGCGTGGCGTCGGCGGCAGCGGCTGCGTGGCGGGCTTCGGCGCCGCGGGGCGCGCGCGCCGGCGCGATGGGCGCGATCGGCACGACTTCTCCGGTATAGGGCGAGATCACCGGATTCTTGTTGAGGTCATAGAACTTTTTGCCCGTGGTCGGGCAAATACGTTTAGTTCCGAGTTCGGACTTGGCCACGGCAGAGGAATCCTGGAAATGTCTGAAAAGCGGTGCTTCACTTGGCTAGTTGGCGGCCCGCTGTCAATAGCGCATTACGGGAGAACGACATGCCCGTGACGGCGGGGAGACCGTGTGGTACCTGCCCCGCGAGTCCCGCAGGGACGTTTCGGGCCTATCCAAGGACACAAACTTGACCGATTCCGACAAGCCGACGCCGCTCCAGTCGCGCGCCAGCGGTCCCCTGACCGGGAAAGTACGGGTGCCCGGAGACAAGTCGATCTCCCACCGTGCCCTCATCCTCGGCGCGCTCGCGGTCGGAGAGACACGGATTTCGGGCCTCCTGGAGGGCGAGGACGTCCTTAACACCGCCAAATCCATGCAGGCGCTTGGCGCCAGGGTCGAGCGCACCGGAGATTTCGCCTGGAAAGTCGACGGCGTGGGTGTCGCAGGCTTCGCGGAGCCCAAAGCGCCGCTGGATTTCGGCAACTCCGGCACCGGCTGCCGGCTCGTCATGGGCGCCGTCGCCGGCTGCCCGATCTCTGCGATTTTCGACGGCGATGCCTCGCTGCGCACCCGGCCCATGCGCCGGATTCTGGACCCGCTGGAAAAGATGGGCGCGAAGGTCGTCGCCGGCGGCGAGGGCGGCCGTCTGCCGTTGACGGTCCAGGGTGCGCGCGATCCGCTGCCGATCACCTACAAGACCCCGGTCGCCTCGGCGCAGATCAAATCCGCCGTGCTGCTCGCGGGCCTGGCCGCGCCCGGCATCACCACGGTCATCGAGACCGAGGCCAGCCGCGACCACACCGAGCTGATGCTCAAGCATTTCGGCGCCGAGATCACCTCGGTGCGGGAAGGTCAGCACGGCCGCCGTATCACGCTCGTGGGGCAGCCGGAGTTACATGGCGCCAATGTCGTCGTGCCCGCCGATCCCTCATCGGCGGCGTTCCCCATCGTTGCCGCGCTGATCGTCGAAGGTTCCGAAATCGTTCTGTCCGACGTCATGACCAATCCGCTGCGCACCGGTCTTTTCACCACGCTGCGCGAAATGGGTGCCTCGATTGAGGAAAGTGAAGTTCGCAGCGACGCCGGCGAGCCGATGGCGAAGCTGCGCGTACGCGCCTCGAAATTGCGCGGTGTCGAGGTGCCGCCGGAGCGCGCACCGTCGATGATCGACGAATATCTGGTGCTGGCGGTGGCGGCCGCCTTCGCCGAGGGCACGACCATCATGCGCGGCCTCCAGGAGCTGCGCGTCAAGGAATCCGACCGTCTTGAAGCCACCGCCGCCATGCTCCGCGTCAACGGCGTCAAGGTCGAGGTCTCCGGCGACGATTTGATCGTCGAAGGCCGCGGCCACGTTCCCGGCGGCGGCGTTGTGGCCACCCACATGGACCATCGCATCGCGATGTCCGCGCTGGTGATGGGCTGCGCGTCCGACCAGCCGGTGACCGTCGACGACACCGCCTTCATTGCCACCAGTTTTCCGGATTTCATTCCGATGATGCGTTCGCTTGGGGCCGATTTTTCATGATCATCGCCATCGACGGGCCCGCGGCGTCGGGCAAGGGCACGCTCGGCAAGCGCCTCGCCCACCATTACGGCTACCGTCATCTTGATACCGGCGTGATCTATCGCGCGGTGGCCTATTCCCTGATGCAGTCCGGTCATGATCTCCGGGACGAGGCGGCGGCGGTCGCTGCGGCGCTGGAACTCGATCCCGAGAAGTTCGGCAATCCCGCCCTGAAGACCCAGAAGGCCGGCGAGGGCGCCTCCATCGTCTCGGCGATCCCAAGGGTGCGCGAAGCCCTGATCAGTTTTCAGCGGCAATTCGCCGCCGATCCGCCGGGCGCCGTGCTCGATGGGCGGGATATTGGAACCGTGATCTGCCCCCATGCCGACGTGAAGATCTTCGTCGTCGCCGACCCCAAAGTCCGCGCCCGCCGCCGGACCATGGAGGCCAAGGCGAGGGGTGAGGAGGCCGATGAGGCCGCCGTACTCGCCGACATCATCCAGCGCGACGAACGCGACAAGAACCGGGCGATCGCGCCCCTGAAGCCGGCCGCGGATGCTTACTTGCTAGATAACTCCCAACTGGATATAGAAGGCGGCGTCCGGGCCGCCATCGACATTATCGAGGCCGTCCGAGCGGGCCGGTCGCGGGGTTAAGCCGCTGCCGTCATTGGAGGAAGCGCCCGCTCCCGCTCTTTGAGGTCGATACTCTCGGTCCCTGCTTGGGGCCGACGCGATCCAGGCTCCGGACAAAAGATTTCCACGTATCGTACGCGCGGGCCTCAGCCGGCCCGCTTCCGCTGTTCCGCCCTCCAGGTCGGAGCAGCGAGCGGTCGCTCGAAGGTTCTGCGGACCTTCCGACACTGCGCGTACGATGCGCCCAAGAACCCAACGGCCGGCATGACATCCGCAACTGGAGAACAAATGGCTTCGACTTCTGCTGATACCTATAGCCCGTCGCGCGACGATTTCGCCGCGATGCTCGACGAGTCCTTCGCAGGCGGCAACCTGCAGGAAAGCTCAGTCATCAAGGGCAAGGTTGTTGCAATCGAAAAGGACATGGCCGTCATCGACGTCGGCCTGAAGACCGAGGGCCGCGTTGCCCTCCGCGAATTTTCCGGCCCCGGCCGTGACAGCGAGCTCAAGGTCGGCGACGAGGTGGAAGTGTTCCTCGACCGGATCGAGAACGCCCTCGGCGAAGCCGTGCTGTCGCGCGACAAGGCGCGCCGCGAAGAGAGCTGGGGCAAGCTCGAGAAGGCCTTCCAGAACAACGAGAAGGTCAACGGCGTCATCTTCAACCAGGTCAAGGGCGGCTTCACCGTCGACCTCGACGGTGCCGTGGCCTTCCTGCCGCGTTCGCAGGTCGACATCCGTCCGATCCGCGACGTTGCGCCGCTGATGAACAACTCGCAGCCGTTCCAGATCCTCAAGATGGACCGCCGCCGCGGCAACATCGTCGTGTCCCGCCGCACGGTTCTCGAAGAGACCCGCGCCGAGCAGCGCCAGGAGCTGGTGCAGAACCTCGAAGAGGGTCAGGTCATCGACGGCGTGGTCAAGAACATCACCGATTACGGTGCGTTCGTTGATCTCGGCGGCATCGACGGTCTGCTGCACGTCACCGATATCGCGTGGCGCCGCGTCAACCATCCGACCGAGGTGCTCTCGATCGGCCAGACCGTGAAGGTCAAGATCATCAAGATCAACCACGAGACGCACCGCATCTCGCTGGGCATGAAGCAGCTGTTGGACGATCCGTGGCAGGGCATCGAAGCCAAGTACCCGCTGGGTGCCCGCTTCACCGGTCGCGTCACCAACATCACCGACTACGGCGCGTTCGTCGAGCTCGAGCCGGGCATCGAAGGCCTGATCCACGTCTCCGAGATGTCGTGGACCAAGAAGAACATGCACCCCGGCAAGATCGTTTCGACCTCGCAGGAAGTCGAAGTGCAGGTGCTCGAAGTCGATTCCGTCAAGCGCCGCATCTCGCTCGGCCTCAAGCAGACCATGCGCAACCCGTGGGAGGTCTTCGTCGAAGGTCACCCGACCGGTTCGACGGTCGAGGGCGAAGTCAAGAACAAGACCGAGTTCGGTCTGTTCCTGGGCCTCGAGGGCGACGTCGACGGCATGGTCCATCTCTCCGACCTCGACTGGAAGCAGCCGGGCGAGCAGGTGATCGACAACTACAAGAAGGGCGACATGGTGAAGGCCGTGGTGCTCGATGTGGACGTCGAGAAGGAGCGCATCTCGCTTGGCATCAAGCAGCTCGAAGGCGACCCCTTCGCCGAGCCGGGCGATGTCAAGAAGGGCGCTGTCGTGACCTGCGAAGTGATCGACGTGAAGGAGAGCGGCATCGAGGTGAAGATCACCGGTACCGACTTCACCACGTTCGTGAAGCGCTCGGAGCTCGCCCGTGACCGCAACGATCAGCGCGCCGAACGCTTTGCCGTCGGCGAGAAGGTCGATGCCCGCGTGATCCAGTTCGACAAGAAGGCCCGCAAGGTCCAGGTGTCGATCAAGGCCCTCGAAGTCGCCGAAGAGAAGGAAGCCATCGCGCAGTACGGCTCCTCCGATTCGGGGGCGACGCTCGGCGACATCCTCGGCACCGCGCTCAAGAACCGCGACACCAAGTAAGCGAAACGCAGGTTTCGCTGCATCAAAGCCCCGGCGCAAGCCGGGGCTTTTTTGTTGTTGAGGTCGTAGCCCGGATGGAGCGAAGCGCAATCCGGGAAAGCCTCTCCGTGAGGCGAGAACCCCGGATTACGTTTGCGCTCCATCCGGGCTACGCCGCTACCGGCCTTGTTTTCTTCTAATTGCGCCGCAATTGATGTATCCAGATAAGCCAATGGTCACGCTGCGACGGCACAACGCGCCCGGCCTTTCATCTGGAGATACTGAGATGTCGCTCGATTCGGACATCATCGTCGATCGCCGCAGGATCCGCCGCAAGCTGACGTTCTGGCGCGTCTTGGCCGCGCTGATCGCGATCGCGGCGATCGCTGGCTTCGCACTGGTCGCGACGCCGGGTGCGCGCGGCACGTTCGCGTCCGCCGGCTCGATCGCGCGGGTCCAGATCGACGGCCTGATCCGCAGCGATTCCGATCGCACGCAGGCGCTCGAGCGGCTGGAGAATTCGCAGGCTGCTGCCGTCATCGTCCACATCAACTCGCCGGGCGGCACCACCGCCGGCTCCGAGCAGCTCTACGATTCCCTTGTGAGTCTGAAGGCGAAGAAGCCTCTCGTCGTGGTCGTCGAAGGCCTCGCCGCCTCCGGCGGCTACATCACCGCGATCGCCAGCGATCACATCATCGCCCAGCAGAGCTCGCTGGTCGGCTCGATCGGCGTGCTGTTCCAGTTTCCGAACGTCTCGGAGCTGTTGAAGACCGTCGGCGTCAAGGTCGAGGAGGTAAAGTCCACGCCGCTGAAGGCCGCGCCCAACGGTTTTGAGCCAACCAGCCCCGAGGCACGGGCGGCGCTCGATGCGCTGGTGAAGGATTCCTATGCCTGGTTCAAGGGATTGGTGAAGGACCGGCGTGGCATGGATGACACGCAGCTCGAGAAAGTGGTTGATGGCCGTGTCTTCACCGGACGCCAGGCGATCGACCTCAAGCTGATCGACCAGATTGGCGACGAGAAGACTGCCGTGACCTGGCTGGTCGAGCAGAAGGGCGTCAAGAAGGGACTCTCCGTGCGCGATTACAAGCTGCAGCCGCGCTTCAGCGATCTGCCGTTCCTCAAGACGGCGGCCGCAGTGACGCTGGAAGCACTGGGTTTAGGCTCGATTGCGCATCAAATCGGACAAACCGGCGTCGCACAGGCGGTCGATCGGCTCGGAATGGATGGAATGCTCGCCTTGTGGCAGCCGGCGGCGTCGAACTGACGGAACCGGGCGAGCCCCGGAGGTTTTTCCCGTTCGGCGCGTGCAGGGCCAGCCTGCTTTTTTGGCATTTGTCACGTATTTTCACGACGCTCAACCTTCATTTAGCGTCTTGACAGATCACGGTATTTTCACGGAAATGGTCGTCCGCACGCTCCCGGGTCCTATCTCTCGATGATCAAATCCGAACTTGTTCAGCGTATCGCCGAGCACAACCCGCATCTGTACCAGCGGGATGTCGAGAACATTGTGAATGCGATTCTCGAAGAGATCGTAGCGGCTCTCGCGCGCGGTGACCGCGTCGAGTTGCGCGGCTTCGGTGCCTTCTCGGTCAAGCATCGCCCTGCACGCGCAGGGCGCAATCCGCGCACCGGCGCCCATGTGCCTGTCGATCAGAAGAGCGTTCCGTTCTTCAAGACCGGCAAGGAAATGCGCGAACGGCTGAATCGCGACCATCCGGATCCAGGCGCGCCAGACTGAGGTCCACCTCAGGGTTTCCGGCGGTCGCCACCGATGCGGCCGCAACTTTGATTCAAGGCGAGCGAGCCGAGATGCGAAAATTCCTGACCGCGCTGGTCGTGATTCCGCTGGGCCTGATCCTGATGATCTTTGCCGTCGCCAACCGGCATTTCGTCACGGTCTCGTTCGATCCCTTCGTGTCCAACGACCCGTCATTCTCGGTCACGCTGCCGCTGTTCCTGCTCCTGATCGTGGTGGCCGCGCTCGGGGTTCTCGCGGGCGGTTGTGCCGTCTGGTTCGGCCAGCGGCACTGGCGGCGTGCGGCGCGCCGGCATGACGCGGATGCCCGGGCCGCGCGAGGCGAGCTGGCCGATCTGCGGGCCCAGGCGGCCGCAGCAAGGCCCGAGTCCCAGCGCCTCCCCGTTCCCTCCGGGGTGGGGCTTTACGGGCCCGTCGGGCGAGACAAGCAGCGCGCGACGTTGTAGAAGCGGCCGCGACCGAAAAGCCCGTTTTCCGGCCGCGGACCTGCGGCCTCCATTTGCTTTGAGCCCATATCCGTCGAGAACATGTCCCTGCTCGTCAAAATCTGCGGCCTGTCCACGCCCGAGACGCTCGAAACGGCGCTCGAGGCGGGTGCCGACATGGTGGGCTTTGTGTTCTTCCCGCCGTCCCCGCGGCATTTGTCGCTGGAAGCCGGCCGGGGGCTCGGCCGGCAGGTGAAGCGGCGCGCGCTCAAGGTCGCCCTCACCGTCGATGCCGACGACGCCACGCTCGACAACATCATGGACGCGCTGTCGCCGGACATTTTCCAGCTTCATGGCACGGAAAGCGTGGCCCGGCTGCGCGACATCAAGCAGCGGTTCGGTCGCCCGGTGATGAAGGTCGTGCCGGTCGCAACGTCAGCCGATCTCGCCGTGCTGCCCGGCTACGCAGAGGTGGCCGAACGCATCCTGTTCGATGCGCGCGCGCCGAAGGACGCGACGCGGCCGGGCGGCCTCGGTGCACCGTTCGATTGGCATCTGCTCGGAAACCTGGAGCTGAACGTGCCGTATATGGTTTCGGGCGGGCTAGATGCAGGGAACGTCGCCGAAGCCGTTCGCGTCACCCGCGCCGGTGGTGTGGACGTCTCCTCCGGTGTCGAGAGCGCCCCGGGCGTGAAGGATCCCGGGATGATCAAGGCCTTCATTCGCGCCGCGCGCGCAAGCCAAGATGCAAATCAAGAGTTGAGCGTCCGATGAATGTTGTAAAACCCAATTCCTATCGCAGCGGCCCCGACGAGCGCGGCCATTTCGGCATATTCGGCGGACGCTTCGTTGCCGAAACCCTGATGCCGCTGATCCTCGATCTGGAGAAAGCCTACACCGATGCCAAGGCCGATCCGGCCTTCCAGATCGAGATGAACGGCTATCTCAAGAATTACGTCGGCCGGCCCTCGCCGCTTTATTTTGCCGAGCGTCTGACCGAACATCTCGGCGGCGCCAAAATCTATCTCAAGCGCGAAGAGCTCAACCACACCGGCTCGCACAAGGTGAACAACGTGCTCGGCCAGATCATGCTGGCGCGGCGGATGGGCAAGAAGCGCATCATCGCCGAGACCGGTGCCGGCCAGCACGGTGTCGCCACCGCGACGCTGTGCGCGCGCTTCGGCCTGGAATGTATCGTCTATATGGGCGCCGTCGACGTCGAGCGGCAGCAGCCCAACGTCATCCGCATGGAGATGCTGGGCGCAACGGTGGTCCCGGTGCAGTCGGGCACGCGCACGCTGAAGGACGCCATGAACGAGGCGCTGCGCGATTGGGTCACCAACGTGCACAACACGTTCTACTGCATCGGCACGGTCGCAGGGCCCCATCCCTATCCGACGCTGGTGCGCGACTTCCAGTCGATCATCGGCAATGAGACCAAGGTGCAGATGCAGGAGATCGAAGGCCGCCTGCCGGATTCGCTGGTCGCCTGCATCGGCGGCGGCTCCAACGCGATGGGCCTGTTTCATCCGTTCCTTGACGATTCCTCGGTCGAGATCTTCGGCGTCGAAGCTGCGGGCCACGGGCTGACGCAACTGCATGCGGCATCGATCGCGGGCGGCCGTCCCGGCGTGCTGCACGGCAACCGCACCTATCTCCTGATGGACGCGGACGGCCAGATCCAGGACGCGCATTCGATCTCCGCCGGCCTCGACTATCCCGGCATCGGCCCCGAGCACTCCTGGCTGCACGAGATCGGCCGCGTGAACTATCTCTCCGCGACCGACGACGAGGCGCTCGCAGCGTTCCAGCTGCTGTCAAAGCTGGAAGGCATCATCCCCGCGCTCGAACCGGCACATGCCATCGCCAAGGTGATGGAGCTCGCGCCGAAGCGGACAAAAGATCACCTGATGGTCGTCAACCTCTCCGGCCGCGGCGACAAGGACGTCCCGCAGGTCGGCGACATCCTGAGGGGCAAGCGCAAGTGACCACGCGTATCGACACCCGTTTCGCAGAGCTGAAGAAAGCCGGCCGCTCGGCCTTCGTCACCTTCGTGATGGCCGGCGATCCCGATCCGGCGACCTCGCTCGAGATCATCAAGGCGCTGCCGAAAGCGGGCGCCGACGTGATCGAACTCGGCATGCCCTTCACCGATCCGATGGCCGACGGTCCCTCGATCCAGGCGGCAGGCCTGCGCGCGCTCAAGGCCGGCATGACGCTGAAGAAGACGCTCGATCTCGTGCGCGGCTTCCGCAAGGACGACAACACGACGCCGATCGTGCTGATGGGCTACTACAACCCGATCTACATCTACGGCGTCGACAAATTCCTGGTCGATGCGAAAGCCGCCGGCATCGACGGCCTCATCATCGTCGATTTGCCGCCGGAGGAGGACGACGAGCTCTGCCTGCCCGCGATGAAGGCCGGCCTCAATTTCATCCGCCTGGCGACGCCGACTACCGACGACAAGCGCCTGCCGGCCGTGCTCGCCAATACCTCGGGCTTTGTCTATTACGTCGCGATTACCGGCATCACCGGCGCGGCGGCTGCAGATGCCTCCGCCGTCGGCGAGGCCGTTATCCGCATCAAGCGGCACACCGAGCTGCCGGTCTGCGTCGGATTCGGTATCCGCACGCCGGAGAATGCCCGCGCAATCGCCTCGCATGCCAATGGCGCCGTGGTCGGTACCGCGCTGGTCGATGCGCTCAAGAACAGCCTCGATGCGGACGGGCGCGCCACCGGCAAGACCGTCAACGCCGTCGCTGAGCTGACGGCGGCACTCGCGCAGGGCGTCAAAGGCGCGCAACAGGCGGCGGAATAGGCCACAATTCCGCTGCCAAGTCCGGCGAGCAAGTCCGACGAGCAAGGCCGACGATATGGCGGCTTGCCGGGCCGGGTCCCGGCCGCCATATATCTCTTCAGGCGGTCCCCAGGCGGGATCGCACATCGGAGCAAACCATGAACTGGCTTACCAATGTGGTCCGGCCGAAGATCCGCAACATGCTGCGGCGGGAGACGCCGGAGAATCTGTGGATCAAGTGCCCGGATTCCGGACAGCTCGTGTTCTACAAGGACGTCGAGGCCAACCAGTTCGTCATCCCCGGCTCGAACTATCATATGCGCATGAACGCGGTGGCGCGTCTGAAGTCGATTTTCGACAACGAGACCTGGTACGACGTCGCGCTGCCTGACGTCACGCCCGATCCGCTCAAGTTCCGTGACGAGAAGAAGTACGTGGATCGCATCAAGGATGCGCGCGCGCGAACCAACCTCAACGACGCGATCAAGGTCGGCTACGGCAAACTCGAAGGTGCCGCCGTCGTCGTCGCCGTGCAGGATTTCGACTTCATGGGCGGCTCGCTCGGCATGGCCGCGGGCGAAGCCATCGTGCGCGGGCTCGAGCTTGCGGTCGAGAAGAAATCACCCTTCATCGTGTTCGCCGCCAGTGGTGGCGCGCGCATGCAGGAAGGCATCCTGTCACTGATGCAGATGCCGCGAACCACGGTCGCGGTGCAGATGCTGCGTGAAGCAAAACAGCCCTACATCGTCGTGCTGACCAACCCGACCACCGGCGGCGTCACCGCGTCCTATGCGATGCTCGGCGACGTGCAGATCGCCGAGCCCGGTGCACTGATCGGTTTTGCCGGCGCGCGCGTGATCGAGCAGACCATTCGCGAAAAACTCCCCGAGGGTTTTCAGCGCGCCGAATATCTCAAGGAGCACGGCATGGTCGACATGGTCGTGCATCGCCACGAATTGCGCCCGACCCTGGCGCGGCTCTGCCGTCTGTTGACCAGGGCGCCGGCGCTGGAGAGTGGATCCAAACCGGTGCAGCCGGTCGTGAGCCCGGCGCAGATCGTATCGGCTCCCGAAACGGCGCCGGCCGCGCCGCACGCGTGAACGCTTCCTCTGACAGCGCAAAGCCGCCGCTCGGCGAATTGATCGGGCGGCTGTCGGCCCTGCATCAGAAACGCATCGATCTCGGGCTGGATCGGATGCACCGCCTGCTCGAGCGGCTCGGTCACCCCGAGCGCAAGCTGCCGCCGGTGATCCACATCGCCGGTACCAACGGCAAGGGCTCGACGCTGGCTTATCTGCGCGCGACGCTGGAAGCCGCAGGCCTGCGCGTCCACGCCTACACATCGCCCTATCTCGTTCGCATCAACGAATGTTTCCGGCTCGGCCGCGTCGGCGGCGGCGTGCTGGTCGATGACGACGAGTTGCGCGCGGCACTGGAAGAGGTCGAGCGTGTCAATGCCGGCGAGCCGGCCACACTGTTCGAGCTCAAGACGGCGGCTGCATTTCACCTGTTCGCGCAGAACCCGGCCGATGTGGTTCTGCTGGAGGTCGGCCTTGGGGGCCGGCTTGATTCAACCAATGTGGTTGACGCGCCGGCGGCCTGCGTGATCACGCCTATCAGCATGGACCACATGGATTTCCTCGGCGATACTTTGACGTCGATCGCCGGCGAAAAGGCTGCAATCATCAAGCAGGGCGTGCCCGTGGTGTGCGCCGAGCAGCCGGGTGAGGCGATGGCCGTGGTCGAGGCGCAGGCCAAGCGCATGCGGGCGCCGTTGTTTGCCGCGGGCGAGAGCTGGCATGTCAACGTCGAGAACGGGCGGCTGGTCTATTCTGACGAGCGCGGCTTGATGGATCTCACGGCGCCTCGCCTGTTCGGCCGCCACCAGTTCGACAATGCCGGTCTCGCCATCGCAACGCTGCGGGCCACCAACGCCTTCAAGATCAACCAAGCGGCGTTCGAGGCCGGGATCGTCGGTGCGGAATGGCCGGCACGGATGCAGCGCATCGCTTCGGGCGAGTTGCTCGCTCTCGGCCCGCAGGGCTCGGAGATCTGGCTCGACGGCGGCCACAATGCGGAAGGCGGCCGCGTTGCGGCGGCCGCGCTCGGCGATCTCGAAGAGCGGGTGTCGCGGCCGCTGGTCGTGATCGCGGGCATGATGGCCAACAAGGACGCGCAGGGTTTTCTCGCCAATTTCGCCGGTCTGACCCGTCACATCATCGCGGTGCCGATTCCCGACACCGACAACGCCATGCCGGTCGACCGCCTCACGGATGCCGCCCGCAGCCTCGGCATGCGGGTCGAGCCCGCGCCCGGCGTCGAGGCCGCACTGCGCGCCTTGGCGAAGCTCGCCTACGAAGTGCCGCCGCGCATCCTGATCACCGGCTCGCTCTATCTCGCCGGCCACGTGCTCGCTATCAACGGCACGCCTCCTGCATAGAGTTTGGGTAGCCCGGATGGAGCGAAGCGCAATCCGGGATTGTACCAAAAGCGACAAAGGCCCCGGATTACGCTTCACTCCATCCGGGCTACAGGAAGACCCATGCGTTTTGCAGCGATTGCCGACGTCCACGGAAATTACCTCGCGCTGGAAGCTGTGCTCGCCGACATCCGCGCGCAAGGCGTCTCCGACATCGTCGATCTCGGCGACATGCTGAGCGGCCCGCTCGATGCGCGCCGCACCGTCGAGGTCATGATGCGACTCGATGCCGTGCACGTGCTCGGTAATCACGATCGCTATCTGCTCGATCGTCCGCCGGAGAAGATGGGCTCGTGGGATCGCCCCGCCCATGCGCAACTCAACGCCGCGCAACTCGACTGGCTGCGTGCGCAGCCGATGACGCGCGTCTTTCGCGAGCAGGTGTTCCTCTGCCACGCGACGCCCGACAGTGACGAAGTCTATTGGCTCGATACGGTGCATCCGGATGGCGCGGTGGCGCTGTCGCCGCTCGATCGCATCGAGCAATTTGCGCAAGGCATCACGCAATCGCTGATCCTGTGCGCCCACACCCATCTCGCCCGTGCCGTGCGACTTCGAGATGGAAGGCTGATCGTCAATCCCGGCAGCGTCGGCAGCCCCGGCTATCGCGACAAGCATCCGTTCCCGCATGTCGTGGAGGCCGGTACGCCGCACGCGCGCTATGCGATTCTCGAGCTAACCGATGGTGCCTGGCAGCTCACGTTCCGCCAAGTCGTCTACGATCACGAGACGATGGCCGCGCTTGCTCGCCGCAACGGCCAGCCGGAGCTGGCGAACGCGCTGGCGACGGGATGGATTGCCTAGCGCCGTCGCCTCGTAGCCTGGATGGAGCGAAGCGCAATCCAGGAATCGTGCCACAAATGACGACGGCCCCGGATTACGCTGCGCTCCATCCGGGCTACCGGTTACGGCTGTTTCAACAGCTTCATCGGATCGGCCACCTTCTGCTTCAGCTGCTCGAAGCTGCATTGCCGCGGGGCCTTGTCGGGACGCCAGCGCAGAATCGAGGTGCCGTGGCGAAAGCGCTCGCCGCTGAAATGGTCGTAGCAAACCTCGATCACCAACTTCGGCTTGAGCGGACACCACTTGGCCGAGCGCTCGGTGGACCAGCGGCTCGGCCCGCCCGGCGCGTTGCCGGTGAAGCCCGGCTCGCCGATCAGCGCCTCCAGCCGATCGGTCAGATCGGGCTTGTCCGTCGCCTTGATCGCCGAGGTGAAGCCGACATGATGCAGGAGACCTTCGTCGTCATAGAGTCCGAGTAGCAGCGATCCCACCACCTTCCGGCCGGCGATCTTGTTGGTGGCATAGCGGAAGCCGCCGACCACGCAATCGGCGCTGCGGAATTTCTTGATCTTCTGCATGCCGTCGCGATTTCCCGCCTGGTAGGGCAGGTCGATGCGCTTGGCGATGACGCCGTCCGAGCCGCCGCCGGATTGCGCCAGCCATTTCCTCGCAATGGCGTAGCTCGTGGTCGCCGGTGAGAGGCGGAAGATGCTGCCTTTCAGATGGGCCTTGGCAAACGCTTCCAGCGCCGGCCGTCGTTCGCTCAGCGGCTGCTCGGCAAGTTGTTTCTCCCGGGCCGTCGCAAGCAGATCGAACGCGAGATAGAGCGCCGGCGTCTCCTCCGAGAGCTTGTTCACGCGGCTCGCTGCAGGGTGGATGCGTTGCAGCAGAGCGTCGAAGGAAAACCCCTTGCCGTGCGGCACGACGATCTCGCCGTCGAGCGTGAAGCGATCCGCCTTCAGCTTCAGCGCCGTCGCGACAATCTCGGGGAAATAGCGTGCGAGGTCCTCGCCGGATTTCGAACGCAGATCAATACTGCCGCCGTCGCGCGACAGCAGGCAGCGGAAGCCATCCCATTTCGGCTCGTATTGCCACTCCTTGCCGCGCGGGATCTCGTCGACCGAGCGCGCCTCCATCGCCACGAGGGACGTCGACTTTCGCGCGCGCTTTGCGGGAGGGGGAGGCAACAGGCGGGACTCATCATACGCTGGACATGTCCCATCAACGCAAAACGGCCGGCTTTCGCCGGCCGCTTCCAAAAATATTCTTCCGCGAGGCGGATCAGACCGCGGAGGTGATCCACTGCTGCAGCTTCGCCTTCGGCGCCGCGCCAACCTGGCGGGAGGCCATCTCGCCGCCCTTGAAGATCATCAGGGTCGGGATCGACATCACGCCGTATTTCGACGCGGTCTTCGGGCTCTCGTCGACATTGAGCTTCACGATCTTGACCTTGTCGCCCATCGCACCGGCGATCTCGTCGAGCGCGGGTGCGATCATGCGGCAGGGGCCGCACCATTCGGCCCAGAAATCGACGACCACGGGGCCGTTTGCCTTGAGCACTTCGGCTTCGAAATCGGTGTCAGAAACCTTACCAACGGCCATGGGAGTACCTCGTACCTGAGAGAAGGGCGCGACGGGAATCGCGCCCGAGATCATGGCGTCAACCTATGAATGGCTCCTTGCCGGGTCAAGGACGCTCACACCGAGATGAAGAGATGCCAGCGCCGCGTCCAGCGCGGGAGCCGAAATCTCCATATATTCAAGGGCCTCGGTCCAGAGCAGGACGGCGCGGATCGGCTTTTGGGGATAAAGCCGCGATAGCACCGCCCGATATAGCGCCAGCTGGCGGACATAGGCGGCGGGCGCCGCATGGGCGCTCTTGGAAGCCGCCTGATTGGTCTTGAAATCGACGATCAAGACCTCATCCGGCCGAACGACCAGCCGGTCGATCTGGCCGGACACCAGCGCGGGAGCGTGGCCCGGCCGTTCCAGCCTGCCGACAATCGCGACCTCCGCCCGGCTGCCGGCGGCAAACACGGGGGCAAACCGTGGTTCGGCGATCAAGGCGAGCACCTTGTCGGCCAGCGCGGCCCGGTCGGCCTCCGCCCAGTCCGCGGCATTGCGCGCCATGAAGCCGAGCGCGGCCTCGCGCCGACGCTCGGTGGGGATGTCGGGGAGCGATTGCAGCAGCCGGTGCACCAGCGTGCCGCGTTGCAGCGCGAGCGCGCGGGACTGCACTGATTCGCCCGACAGCACGGTGCGGCCTTCCCCGGACGGCTGGCCGGAGGGGCGCACCGGATCGTCTTCGATGGTCTCGGGCGGTACCGGCGTCCGCAGCCAGACCGGGAGCGCGGTCGTCTGGTCCAACGAGATCGCGGGCGTGCCCAGCGCCACGACATCCTCCGGTCGGGAGAAGCGCGTTACCTTTCCCAGCGGCGTCTCGATCGTCTCTTTCGCCAGGCCCGAGCCGGCGAGCCCGGTGTCGACCAGATCGTACCAGCTCAGCTTGCGGACCGTCTTCATGTTGCCGGGCATGCAGCCGCCGACGATGAGCCGGTCGGCGGCGCGCGTCATCGCGACGTAGAGCAGGCGGCGGTATTCGTCCTCGGTCTCCTCGAGCATCGCCTTGCGGGCGTCGGCGACGGGCTTGGGATCGTCCGCCTTGCGTCCGGCCCAGACCACCACCTCGCCGCCATTGCCGCGCGGGACCTGGATCAGCCGGAGCCGCTGCGAATCCGCGGGCGACGATGTGGTGTCGACCATGAACACGACCGAGGCCTCCAGGCCCTTGGCGCCGTGCACGGTCATCACCCGCACCTCGTCGCGCGAGATCTCCATGTCGCGCTTCACCTCAGTATCGGCCGAGCGCAGCCAGGCCATGAAACCCTGCAGCGAGGCCGGCGCCTTGCGCTCGTAATTCAGCGCCAGCTCCAGGAACTCATCGAGCGCGTCATTGGCCTCATGGCCGAGCCGGCGCAGCATGCGCGCGCGTCCGCCGTCGCCCCCGAGCAACCAGGCGTAAAAGGCGAACGGCGTCTCCTCGCGGGCTCGGGTTTCGCAGGCTTCGAGGCGTCGCAACGCCGCAGTGAATGTCTCGCTTGTCGGGGCATGTTCGCCGAGCGCGCGGCGCAGCGATCCCTTGCGGTCATGGGCCAGCTGGAACAGATCGTCGTCATCGAGCCCGAACAGCGGGCTCTTCAGCGCCACCGCGAGCGCGAGATCGTCCTGCGGCAGCAGCAGCGCGTCCGCAAGATTCATTAGGTCGATGATTCCGATGTGCTCAGTGAGCTTGAGCCGATCGGCGCCGGCGACCGGAACGTTGGCGTGCTTCAGCGCCTGGATCACTGCATCGAACGCGTTGCCGCGGCGGCGCACCAGGATCAGCATGTCGCCATAACGCAGGGGACGCCGCTCGCCCTCGTGGCCCGTCAGCGTGCCGCTCTCGACCAGCCGCTTGATCTCGGTCTGGATCCGGCGCGCGAGCTTCACCTCGGGGCTGGTGGCGGCGACGCCGTCGAACGGCGCGCGCCAGCCCTCGATCTCCTGCCTGTCGTCGGCTTCCGCAAGGTCCCAGAGCTCGATCACGCTGGGACCTGCATCGCCGAGAGCGTTGTGCAGGGGATGACCGGTCTCGAGCGAATGGATGCTCTTGTAGATCGCGGGCTCGCGGAAGACGTGGTCCACCGAATGCAGGATCGCGGCGCCGGAGCGGAACGAATAGGTGAAGGCGACCGGATCGAATTTCAGTCCGGCCGCCGTGAACTTGCGGTGCAGCTCGCGTCGGCGTGCGTCGAACTCCCGGGGCTGAGCACCCTGAAAGGAGAAAATCGACTGCTTCTCGTCGCCGACAGCGAAGACGGTGCGATTCAGGCCTTCGCGCGCACCTTCGCCGGCGGTGAATTCCGAGATGATGTGCGCGACGATGTCCCATTGCCGCGGGCTGGTGTCCTGGGCTTCGTCGATCAGCACGTGATCGACGCCGCGGTCGAGCTTGTAATGCACCCAGCCCGAGGAAACGCGGTCGAGCATCGCCAGCGTCTTGTCGATCAAATCGTCATAGTCGAGCAGGCCGCGCTCCTGCTTCTCGCGACGGTAGTTTGCGGCGGCGGCGGTTGCGATATGCAGCAGGGCCGCGCTGCGGTCGCGCATGGTCACCGTGCGGCGCTTCTCGATCAATCCTGCCAGGCGTTGCGCCTCGTTCTCGAACAGGCGGGCGACGGATGGTTTCTGCTCGCCGAACTTCTTGGTCAGCACCGCCTTGCGCGGCAGCTTTTCGTCGGTCAGGAAGACGCAGAGATAGGCATCGACCTGCGCGGCACCGGAAAACGCCTTTGCTTCGCGGAGCCGGCTGGCCTGGTCGTTGTCGGACTTGCTGCCGTCTTCCAGCGCGAAGGCGATGTCGTCCCAGCGCGATCGCGGCAGATACGGGCCGTCGAGAATCTCCGTCTCGACATCCTCGATGCGGTCGTTTGCGTCCACGCCCAGCACGGCCGCCATCTGCGCAGCAGCGGCCTCGGCGTTGCCGGCCTCATCGGTCCAGGCCATGAAGTGGTCGCGGCTGAGACATGCCTCGCGCACGACCTCCTTGAAGGTGACGTCGGCGGCGCTCGCCATCGCGGTCTGCAGCGCGCGGCCGGTGATGCTTTCAGGGTCGCGCGCGGCCTCCAGCAGCACCTTCAGATTGGCGCGCTCCATCATGTCGGTCTGGTCGCGCTCGTCGATCACGGCAAAGCGCGCGGGGACATTGGCCTCGAACGGAAACTGCTGGAGCAGGCGCGTGCACAGCGCGTGGATGGTCTGCACCTTCAACCCGCCCGGCGTCTCCAGCGCGCAGGCGAACAGCTTGCGCGCTTCGCGCCGCAGTTTTCGGTCCGGATGGGGAATGCCGACGTCACGGATCGCCGCATCGAGCGCGGTGTCGTCGAGCGTCACCCAATGCCCGAGCGTGGTGAACACGCGCTCGGCCATGTTGGCGGCAGCCGCCTTGGTGAAGGTGATGCAGAGGATCTTTTCCGGCGGCACGCCCGAGAGCAGCAGGCGGATCACGCGCTGCACCAGCACATGCGTTTTGCCCGAGCCGGCATTGGCCGACACGAAGGCCGACGCGGTCGGATCCGATGCGCGCGCCTGTCGCGCGCGCAACTCATCCGGGATGGGGCGCGGTGCCTTCACCATTCCTCGATCCCCAATCCACCGGCCGCGGACCATTCCTTGATCCGGGCGAGATCGTCATAGGCGCCGTAGCGGTTGGTCCACATCGGCAGGTTCAAGGAGGTATAGGGCTGGTTCTCGTCGTCGAAGGCGCGAATCAGCGCCTCGAGCTTGGCCCTGGCCTCAGCAGCCGCGGTGTCCGGCGGCTGCGGCTCGTCGCCTTGCCTATACTTGAGCTCGAGAACGCGCTCCTCGCCCGGCGGATTGTTGCCGCTCAGGCGAACATAGACGAGCTGGCTCACGGACGCACCAGCATCGATGTCGGGAAAACCGCCCTCGCGCAGGATCGCGGCTTCCAGCGTGAGCTGCGGCGACAGGCCCATGCGGACCTGCTTGCCGGTCGGTGGCTGGCCGGTCTTGTAGTCGAGGATAGCGTAGCCGCCGCCTTGGCGCCGTTCGATGCGGTCGGCGCGAGCGGAGAGACGGAAGCTGCGCCCATGGTCGAGCGGGATCGAGATTTCGCCGCGGGTTTCCGCGGTGATCACCTCGATCGCGCCGCGCCGCGCCGTCTCCCATTCGCCGAACCAGCGCGCGATGCGCTGGAAGCGCGGCCACCACAGCGCCCGCGCCTCGGGTCGCTCCATCAATGGCGCAAAGTATTTTTCGCCGATCGCGCGCAGCACGCGTGAGGGATCATCTGGCAGATCGGTGGCGTAGCGTTCCGTGAACTCGCCGAGCGCATCATGGATTGCCGAGCCGCGGTCGGCGGCCGACAGCGGCATGTCGACGGGATCGAGCGCGTCGAGCCGCAAAATGTGTTTTGCGTAGATCGTATAGGGATCGCGCAGCCAGTCCTCGATCCCGGTCACAGACATCCTGAGCGGCCGGGTCGCGCGGGGCGGTCGCGGCTCGGGCTGCTTGATCGGTCTCACCTCGTCGGGCTGGTCCAGCGCGGCTGCGAACCGCACGTATTTCTCGCCCGCGCGAATCGCGGCCTTCCAGTGCGCATCGCCCGCGACCGCCTCTAACCGATGCAGGAAGCGCGAGGCGACCGCCGGCGCACCGCCGGCCTTGGCGGAGTGGGTGAGGATGACCTCGTCGCCACCGAGCAGTTGCGCAAAATCGTGGGCGGAGAGGCCGATGCGGCGTTCCGGCAGATCGAGGCCGAGCTGGTGCCGCATCGGTCGGCTCAGCCACGGATCGATCCGCGGCGCCGGTGGCCAGACCCCCTCGATCAGGCCGCCAACGATGATGCGGTCGGCCTGCATCAGGCGCGATTCCAGCGGGCCGTAGATCTGCAAGCGCGCGCCCGGCCTGTCCCGCCGCCGCACCGCGCGATCGCTGAACGCGGTCTGGAAGACGTCTGCGTAGTCGGGCAGCGTGACCATCAATCCGCTGGTCGTGCCGCCGCGCAGGAGATCGTCGAAGGCGCTCGCGAGCGCGAGGCCTTCGCGCTCCTCGAACGCCAGCGGGATGCCCTGCTCGTCGCGCGACAGCTCGATCATGATCTCGCGATGCCGATGCGCGAGTTCGGCGAAGTCATATGGTCTTGATGATGCAAGACTCTCGATCGGCGCCAAGGCTTGTCGTAAGCCATCGATCAGCACCTGAATGCGATCGAGGTCTTCGGCCTTGAGACGTGCACGCGGCTCGGCCTTGTGCAGCGCGGAGACCTCGCTGCGCCACAGCTTTGCCAGTTCCTCGCGAAAGCGATTGAATTCGCGCAACAGGCCGGCGGTGCCCGCGGGCGGGCGCGTGCCGCGCAACAAAGCGAGCTCCAGGTCTTCGATCGCCGCCTTCCATGCACCAGACGCCCGGCCGATCCGGCATAGCGGATGCTTCAGCATCGCCAGCAGCGTCGGCGGCTCCAATCCCTTGGTCGCAGCCTCCGCTGTCAGTCGCGCAAAGACGCCGGCGGCGGTTTCCATCAGGACATCGCCGCCGGAATCATCGAATGCGAGATCCCATCGTGTCAGCGCAGCCATCACCCGCCGCGCCAGCGCGCGATCGGGCGTGACCAGCGCCGCGGATTTGTCGAGGTGCCGCGCCTCGCGCATCGCGATGGCGATGGCGAGCGCTTCCATTTCCGGGTTGGGGGCTTCGACAACCGCGAGGTTCTTCATGCCGCCGGTGATCTTCGCGGCCACATCCGGCTGCTTCAGCCGGTCGTGCCATATCTCGGTCTTGGCCGAGGGCCGCATCGATTCCGACGCCAGCAGATCGCGACCGCCTTCCGCCGGTGGCTGGAGACTATCGACGTCGCTGCGCTTGATGCCAAACCGATCCAGCAGCGCGTGCATGGCATATTGCGGATGGTTCGAGACCGGGTGCTCAGCGAACTTGCCGAGCGAATCGCGTACGCCGCCGATGCTGCGCCATGCATCGTCGTCGAGATCAGTGTCGAGGCCGGGCAGCACCACGGCGCCATGCGGCAGCGAGGCGACTGCATGGAGAAATCTTGCCGTGGCCGGCATCGAGCCGGTCGAACCGGCCGCGATCACGGGGCCTTGGTGATGCGCGGTCAGCCGCTTGGCTTCGGCATCGATCAGGAGGTCGCGGCGGGCAGCGGGCTCGATGCGTTTGATTTCGGCGAGATGACCCGGCCAAGCGATGCGCGCGATACGCAAAAATTCAAGCGAGTGCTGCCAGTACCGGTCGAGCATATCAGGTACGAGGCCATCGAGCGCGCTCCAGTCGACGCCGCGCGTGACCATGTCGTCGATCAGACGCGCGAGATCGGAAGCCAGCGCCAGCGTCGAGGCGGGGCCCCCGACGACCAGCGGAGACAGCACCGGGCCCTTGGCCCAGGCCGCGACGAGCTGCGCCAGTGTCAGCCGCCGTTCGAGCTCGCCGAGCCGCGGCGGAATGTCGAGCGGCGTTGCGCCGGAAAACTGTTCGCCCTCATCGGCGAAAGCGAGCTCATCCTCGTCGATGTCGCCGAGCGCGACGATGCGCGGCAGCACGACCGCATCCGCCTTCATCTCGTCGAGGAAGATCTCGCGGACGACGCGCATGGCGCGCCGTGTCGGCAGGTACAGCGTGGCGTCCGCCAGCCGCGCCGGTTCCTTGCGCGCCTCAAAGCCCTCGACCAGCCGGCCGTCGAGCAGGCTGGAGACGACGGTGCGCAGGAACGGAACTGAGATGGGAACGCTGAAAACGCGCATGAGCTGCCTGATTCGGGAATCAGGCGCCAATATAGGGAGGCGGACTCAAATGGATATGGGTGGAGGGAGATAGTCCCCGCTGTTCGCCGGACCAGAACAGGTGCCGTAGGGTGGGCAAAGGCGCAACGCGCCGTGCCCACCATGTTTCCGCGAATTTCAGCTTAGATGGTGGGCACGCTTCGCTTTGCCCACCCTACGGCACCGTGCGCGAGAGCGGCCCTACGCCACGCTCTCCAGAAACGCCTCTTCGGCCGCGTGGACGGCATCAGGCGTGCCGACATGCATCCAGACGCCGTCGAGGCGAAGGCCGAACAGCCGCTCCTGCTCGTTGGCACGGTCGAACATCTTGGTCAGCGAGAACTCGCCCGTGGGGGCATCGGCGAAGATCGACGGCGACAGGATCGCCGCGCCGGCATAGACGAACGGAACGACCTCTTTTTCCTTGCGCTTGCGCAGGGCGCCGTCCGCCAGCATGCCGTAATCGCCGCGGCCGCTATAGCCGATGCTGGTCGCCGTCGGCGCCATCAGCAGCAAAATGTCCATGCGCTCAGGGTCGAAGTTTTCGGCGAGCCGCGTCAGGTTCGAGCGCACGCCGTCGATCCACAGCGTGTCGGAATTGACGTGAAAGAACGGTGCGTCCCCGAGCAGCGGCAGTGCCTTGACCACGCCGCCACCGGTGCCGAGCACCTGGTTGCGCTCGTCCGAGATGGTCACGCGCGGATGCTGGCGGGATGCGGTGTGATCGATGATCTGGTCCGGCAGATAGTGCACGTTGACCACCGCCTCGCTCACTCCGGCGTGGGCGAGCTTGTCGAGCACGTGGTCGAGCAGCGGCTGGCCGGCCACCGGAACCATCGGTTTCGGCATCTTGTCCGTCAACGGACGCATGCGCAGGCCGAACCCTGCGGCGAGCACCATGGCTTTGGTCGGTTTGACGGACATCCTTCGCTTTCTCAGACCTACTGATTTCGCGTTCGCAGCAATCCTAACACGAGGTTCGACTGACCGCACCGCGTCTTAATCGCCTTAACCACCTGCCGTGACGCTTGTACGACGGGTGTTGCCGTTACGCCCCGATGGATGTGGAACGCGTCTTTTTCTTCTTGTCGCCGAGCTTGAGAAAGTTGACGCCGATCTGGTCGCCATTGACCCAGGCGAGCTCGCAGCGTCGGTACGCAAGTCCGGTGGACGACAGCAGCAGAAAAAACTCCTTCAGATGCAAGCCTTCGACTGAGCCGTCGATGGTCAGCTTGGCGCCGCTGTCGGAGACGTCCTCCATGGTGCAATCGCGCCGCCAGGTGCCGTCGATACCCATCATCTGGGCTGCGATCCCGCGTTCGAAAACAACCCGGCTGTTGCCGCGCTGGTCCGTCTTCACCGCCATCTGCCCTGCTCCAGCCCCGTAATCATCCGGCTGCCTCGCCGCTAGATTACCGGTGTCTTGGCTAACAGCCGGTAAATCGGGCCCCGAATCAGCCTTTTCCGCCCCTGCTAGCCTTTTCAGCCTTGGGCCTCAGCCTTGGGCCGGCCTTCGGGGTGGCGGGACATTGGCGAGATACCAGTCGCGCAGATGGGCGAGCGCGGGATGCGCCAGCGAGCGCTGGAGATAGGTCCAGATCCGCGGCTGGTGACGCAGATAATGCGGCTTGCCGTCGCGGCGGTTGAGGCGGGCGAAGGTGCCGAGCAGACGCGTGTTCCGCTGCGCCGACATGATGGCGTAGAGCTCCGCGAAGCCGGCCGCGTCGAAGCTCGCGGCGCTGGCGCGGCGCGCCTTGATGTAGCGCGACAGCAGCGTCAGTTCGATCGCCTCGGGCACATCGATGCGGGCGTCCTGGAGCAGCGACACCACGTCGTAGGATTGCGGCCCCAGCACGGTGTCCTGGAAATCGATCACGCCGACGCGTTCGATGCCGGTGCGATTCCCGAGCCAGATCAGGTTCGGGGAGTGATAGTCGCGGATGATCCACGTCTTCGGCGAGGCCTGCGGCTTCTGCAGCAGCTCGCGCCACATCGCGAAAAATTCGGCGCGCTTCCCGTCGTCCAGCGGCGCGTTGCGATCGGGCAGGTACCATTCCGGCATCAACCCAATTTCGGTCAGCAGTGCCTCGGTATCGAAGACGGGAATGGCGTAGGTCTGCCCCCCGAGCGGCAGCGTCTCCGGCAGCGTCTTGCCGTGCAGCACGGCTAGCAAATCGACGGCGGCTTCGTAGCGTTCGGTGATCGGGCGGGGCGGATCGCCCTCGATCACGCCTTCGCTGCCGAAGTCTTCGCTGATCAGGAATCCGTGGTCGAGGTCGGAATGATGGATCGCGGGCGCGGAGATTCCCTGCGCGCGCAGGCCCTCATCGATGGCGACGAAGGGTTTGATGTTTTCGGCGAGATGCACCGCGGCGCTGTAGGATTTTCCGTTGTACATCGCAGCGCCATCCGGGCGCTGCGGCGAGTTCATGAGGATGACGATCTCGTCGTCGCGCAGCAGCCGCGCATAGGAGCGCGTCGAGGCGTCGCCTGCCATCCGCTTGCGCGTTGCCTCCATGTAGCCGGATGCATCGAGGAATTCTCGCAGCGCCTTTAGCCGCGCGACGATGGCGGCAGCCTTGCCATGGCCGGTGATGTCGGCGGCGCGTGCGTTCGAGCCCAGTGCCGGCCGGTGCGTCAGCGCGATGTCGATGCGGTCTTGAGGCATCGCCGAGGGCGCGCGCTCCGGCCATTCGATCAGGACGAGGGTTGCTTCCGGCAGCGGCGACAGCCCGATCTCTTCGAGCTCGCTCTCGTCCTCGACGCGGTAGAGGTCGGCATGCATCACCGGGAATGGCGGCAGCTCGTAGCCCTGCACCAGCGTGAAGGTCGGGCTCGGCACTTCCAGTGCATCGTCGCCGGCGAGGTAGCGGATCATGGCTCGCGCCGCCGCGGTCTTGCCGGCCCCGAGATCGCCGGTGAGCGTGATGACATCGCCGGGGCCGACCAGCAGCGCGAGGTCGGCCATCAATTGCGCAGTGGCCGTCTCGTTGTGGAGCGCGACGGAGAATGTGGCTGGCGCAGTCATTCGGCGGCGTCGCGATGCGCCGCCTGGTCGGTCGGGAAATCACAGATCACGACCGTGCCCCTGCCCACGATCGAATCGACCCGGATGTTGCCGCCATGCAGCTCGACGAAGGAGCGCACCAGCGACAGGCCGAGCCCGGCGCCGCGATGACGCGAGCCCTGCGAGCGGCTCTCGAACCAGTTGAACACCTTGTCCTTCATGTCGGCAGGTATTCCAGGCCCGGAATCTGTCACCGTGAAGACCACACTGCGTTCGGTGCGGCGGGCGCTGATGCCGACGGTGGAATCCGGTGGAGAAAACCCGACGGCATTGGCAAGGAGGTTATAGAGCACCTGCACCACGCGCTTCTCGTCGCCGGTGAAGCTGCCGACATCGGGCGCGATCTCGACCTTGAGGCGGATGCGGTCGGTGGCGAGCCGGTCCTGGAGACCCTCGGCGGCGAGCTCGATGGTCTTGCTGACGTCGACCGGGCCGAGTTCCAGCTTCATGGCGCCGGCGTCGATGGTGGCGAGATCCAGGATGTTGTTGGTCAGCGCCAGCAGCGCATTGGTCGATTTGGTGACGTAGTCGAGATATTCGGCCTGTTTCGGCGTCAGCGGCCCGGTCGAGGGATCGCTGAGGAAATGCGCGAAGCCGATGATGGTGGTGAGCGGCGAGCGCAGCTCGTAGGAGACATGGTGGACGAAATCCACCTTCATCTGGTCGGCGGCCTCCAGCGCCTCGTTGCGCTCGCGCAGCGCGCGCTCGACGTTCTCGGTGTCGGTGATGTCCTGGAACGTCAGCATCGTTGCGCCGTCGTGCAGGGGCCGGATCATGCCGTCGAGCACGCTGCCGTCCTTGCGCTCCAGCTTCAGCGGAACGTCGGCGCGGCTCTCGATCGAGGTGACGGCCTCGCGGATCTGCCGCCAGACGATCGCGTCATCGAACAGCTGATGGCACCAGCCCTCGACGGTCTGGATGTGCGGCTCGTCGCGCATGGCGTCAGCGGACAGCTTCCACATCCGGACGAAGGCCGGGTTGAACAGCTGCGCCTTGCCGTTGCTGCCGAACACCGCGACGCCCTCGGCGAGGCTGTCCAGCGTCTCGCGCTGGACCCGGATCATGCCGTCGAAGCGGCGGGCAAGCTCGAGGCTCTCGGTGACGTCGTCGAACAGATAAGTGACGCCGCCTTCGGGGTTCGGCGTGGTGACGACGGAGAGCGCGCGGCCGTCGGGCAGGTACCAGGTGTCCTTGGCAGCCTCGACCGCCCGATAGGCCTCGTGCAGCTTCGCCTTCCAGGCGCGGAAGTCCGGCTGCTCCGGCAATTTGCGCGCGGCGCGGAGCTTGTCGAGCACGCTGGAATCGTCAGGGTTGGCGTCGAGGAAGGTGCGGTCGAGGTCCCACAGCTGGCGGTAGGAATCATTGTAGAAGGCAAGCCGGCGCTGGCCGTCGAACACGGCAACGCCGGAGGAGAGCTGGTCGAGCGTGCGGCGATGCGCTTCCGCCATCCGCACCAGCGCCGAGCTCAAGGCATCCGCTTCGCTGGCATCAATGGCAACGCCGACATTGCCGCCGCCGACATTGACGGCGCGCACGTCGTAGATGCGCCGCTCGCCGCCGATCACGATCGGCAGGCGCGAGGTGAAATTGGCCGTTTCCTTCAGCCCCCGCTCCATCGCGGTGCGGTCGGCGCTGTCGAGCAGCTCGAGCTTGCGCTCCTGGGCGTCGGTGATGCTGGCCGCCTCGGTCGCACGGACATAGGCGGGGTTGGCGTAAGCCAGCGCGCCGTTCTCGCCCTTGGCCCAGATCGGCCAGGGTGCGGCGGTCGCGAAGCCGCGCAGCATTTCCGTCTCGTCGGAGAGGGCCTTGTAACGCAGATTGGTCTCGGCCAGATCGCGGCGGAGCCCTGAGAGCTCGCGAATCCTGACGATGGCCTGGCCGCCGATGGCGCGGCCGATCGCCTCCAGCGTGTGGCCATGCGCGGTGGTGAGCGTCAGCTGGAACCCGTCGCCGCGGTCGCGCAGCGCATCGACCGCGTGATCCATCCGGAGCGCCGGTTCCGGCGGCAACCAGGTTCCAAACGCGAGCACGCGCTGTGGAGAGGAGTCGCGCGGCAGCACCATGGAGATGTCACCGGAGATCTGCGCGCGATTGTCGCCGGCCGGCCAGGAGATCAGGATCTGCGGCTCGGCGAACAGCAGTGCGCCGAAGCGGTCGGCCTGGAGCTGGAGTTCCCCGATCCGGGCGCGCAGCCGCGCCTCATTCTTCGCCGTGCGCACGCGCGTGCGCATCAGGAGGATCGCGGCGACCACCGAGAAGCCGAGCAAGGCCAGCGCGGTGGCCAGCACCGCGAGTTCCTGCCGGTTGAAATCCAGCAATGCTGAGAGTGTGTCGACGAGGTCGGCGGCCTCAGCCGGCGCAGCCGGCAGCAGCGCTGCGAGAGCGCTTCCCAACAAGCCGTTGCGCACGAGCGATGTGCACGACAGCAGCGTCCGACGCATCGACACGATCACGCCTGACATAGTTGCCCCAAGATCGCACGAATTTGCGCGCGGCGACCCCCGTCGCGCGCGAATCAAACGACAATACCCTCACCGTGACTCCACCGGTAAGAGTCCAGACCGTGAACGCAACGGCGACCCCAAAAAAATGCGGGCGCGGTGTTCCAATTCACGTAGTTCCTCGGGTGATTCGAGTGGAATTGCCGTGTGATCGCGCGTCATGCGGAGCTTACCGCGAAGCCGGTGCGCTCCCTCCCCCGCTCGCGGGGGAGGGTTGGGGAGAGGGTATCTCGGCAACGGGACAATCCCCCAGAGGATAGAACCCTCACCCGCGCCTTCGGCGCGACCTCTCCCGCAAGCAAGCGGGAGAGGTGCACCCAACGCTCACCCCGTCTTAGCGGCCGGTCGAGCCGAATCCGCCGGCACCGCGGTCGGTCGCGGACAGGGTCGCCACGGGAACCAGCGCGGCCTGCACCATTGGCGCGATCACCATCTGTGCGATGCGCTCGCCGCGCTTGACCACGAAGGCGGTCTGGCCGTGGTTGATCAGGATCACCTTGATCTCGCCGCGATAGTCCGCGTCGATCGTGCCCGGTGAGTTCAGCACGGTGACGCCGTGCTTGGCGGCAAGGCCGGAACGCGGCCGCACCTGCGCCTCGTACCCGGGCGGCAACGCTATCGCGAGGCCCGTCGGCACCAGCGCGTATTGGCAGGGCGCGAGCGTCAGCGGCTCGTTCTCGGGCACCGCCGCCATGAGGTCGAGACCGGCGGCATCATTGGTCTGGTAGGCCGGCAGCGGCAGCCCTTCCGCATGGGGCAGGCGCTGCAGTTCGACGGTGACTTTGGTGCTCAAGATGCGGGCTCCCGGGATTTGCCGGTCACGCTCTTTGCGATATGCGCGACCAGTTCAATGGCGACCTGTTCCTTGGTCATCGCCGGCCAGGAATCAACTGCAATCTCGCCGTTATCGGCACCATTGTTGCGGCTGATGAGGTGCACGGTGTTGCGGTCCCCGCCCATCACGCCGGTTGCGGGAGAGACGTCGTTGGCGACAATCCAATCGCAGCCCTTGCGGGCAAGCTTCGACTTCGCGTTGTCGATGAGGTGCTCGGTCTCGGCGGCAAAGCCGATCACCAGTGGCGGACGCTTGTCGGTCAGTTTCGAGATCGTCGCGAGGATATCGGGGTTCTCGACCAGCTGGAGCGGCGGCATGCCGGCCGAGGTCTTCTTCAGCTTCTGCTCGCCTTCATTGACGACCCGCCAGTCGGCGACTGCGGCGGCGAAGATCGCGATGTCAGCGGGAAGCGCGGCCTGCACCTGCTCCAGCATCTGCCGCGCCGATTCCACATGCTTGACCGTCACGCCCTGGGGATCGCTGAGATCGACCGGGCCGCTGACCAGGATCACCTCGGCGCCCGCGGCCTGTGCGGCGGCGGCGATCGCAAAGCCCTGCTTGCCGGAGGATCGGTTGGCGATGTAGCGCACCGGGTCGATCGGCTCGTGGGTCGGGCCTGCGGTGATCAGCACGCGCTTGCCGGCGAGTGGGCGCAGCACCGGCGGCCGCAGCAGCCGCTCGGCGGCGGTCGCAATCTCGATCGCTTCGGACATGCGGCCGATGCCGGCTTCACCTGCTTCCGCCATCTCGCCGGAATTCGGCCCGATCAACATCACGCCGTCGCGTTGAAGCTGCGCGACATTGCGCCGCGTCGCCGCGTTGTTCCACATCAGCGGATTCATGGCCGGCGCGAGCAGGACCTTGCGGTTGGTCGCGAGCAGGATGGCGCTGGCGAGATCGTCGGCATGGCCGTTGGCCATCTTGGCCATCAAATCCGCGGTCGCAGGCGCCACCACGATCAGGTCGCACTCCCGCGCCAGCCGGATATGACCGGCGTCGAACTCGCTCTGGGGATCGAACAGGTCGGTGTAGACGCGCTCGTGCGAGAGCGCGCTCACGGCCAGCGCGGTGACGAATTGCTGCGCCGCCTTGGTCAGCACGCAGCGGACCTCGATCCGCCGCTCCTTGAGCCTTCGGATCAGGTCGAGCGATTTGTACGCCGCGATCCCGCCGCCGATGATCAGGGTGACGCTGGCTTCTGGAACGGCGCCGGTGCGTTGAGGAATCGGGGTGGTGAAGGCCGCGGGCGGCGCCGTGAACGGCGTCAGGGGCTCCTCACGGCCTTCGATCAGCTCCCCGAGGATGACCCGGACCTCTTCCTCGACCGACCTGCGGTTCTTGGCCGAGCGCAGCCTGAGGTAAGTTTTGATGCCTTCGTCGAGCTTGCGAATGGTC
This sequence comes from Bradyrhizobium sp. MI1.10, assembly GCF_055811035.1. Classification (NCBI taxonomy): domain Bacteria; kingdom Pseudomonadati; phylum Pseudomonadota; class Alphaproteobacteria; order Hyphomicrobiales; family Nitrobacteraceae; genus Bradyrhizobium; species Bradyrhizobium sp. MI1.10. The sequence goes on along the minus strand of NZ_JBVVPN010000001.1, from coordinate 303,260 downwards.
AGGCTCGCCATGACGCCCCTCCAGCACAAATGATAGCGATGCTAGCATCTGTGTGATTGCACTGCAATCAAAGATTCCGGACGGCGATCAGGATGCCGATGAAGGTCGCGGCAATGATCCAGAGCGCCACGGTGCGCCAACGGTTCTTGCGGCCCTCGCTGCGGCCCATCGCCGCGATGCTCTCCGGCGACAGCCGGATGCCCTCCCGGGTCATGGTCTCCAGCTGTTCGAGCACCGCAACCGAGCGCTCGGCGATGTCAGGCAGACGCATCAGGATGCGCGCGAGATCGCCGGTCCCGGAGATCGCGCCCTGGACCCGGCCGATCGGGCCGAGATTGCGCTCGATCCATTCCCGCACCACGGGGTCGGCGACCTTCCAGATGTCGAGCTTGGGATCGAAGCCGCGTGCCACGCCCTCGACCACCACCATGGTTTTCTGGAGCAGGATCAGCTCGGGCCGCGTGGTCATGTCGAACAGGCCGGTGACCTCGAGCAGCAGCGTCAGCAGCCGCGCCATCGAGATCTCTTCCGCCGTGCGGTTGTGAATGGGCTCGCCGATGGCGCGGATCGCTTGCGCGAAGTTCTCGACCGAGTGATGCGCGGGCACATAGCCCGCCTCGAAGTGCACTTCCGCGACGCGACGATAGTCGCGGGTGATGAAGCCGAGCAGGATTTCGGCGAGGAAGCGCCGCTCCTTCATGCCGAGCCGGCCCATGATGCCGAAATCAACCGCGACGAGGCGACCCGCGTCATCCAGGAACAGATTGCCCGGGTGCATGTCGGCATGGAAGAAGCCGTCGCGCAGCGCGTGGCGCAGGAAGCTCTGAATCACCTTGCGGCCGAGATCGGGCAGATCGACCTGCGATTCTGCCAGGCGCTTGTGATCGTTCAGCGCGATGCCGTCGATCCATTCCATCGTCAGCACGTTATGCGTGGTACGGTCCCAATCGACGGTCGGTACGCGGAAATCAGGATCGTCGCGCGTGTTCTCCGCCATTTCCGACAGCGCCGCGGCCTCGAGGCGCAGGTCCATCTCCATCGCGACCGAACGCGACATGGTGTTGATGACCTCGATGAGGCGCAGGCGCCGCGCCTCGGACGAATAGGATTCGGCCTTGTATGCGACGAAGAAGAAGTCGGAGAGGTCGCGGCGGAAGCGTGCGGCCACGTTGGGCCGCAGCACTTTCACGGCGACCGCCTTGCGGATGCCGTCGCGCAGGACTTCGCCGCGATGTACCTGTGCGATCGAGGCGGCTGCGACCGGCGCACTGAGGCTCGCGAACACATCGGTCAGCGGCCGTTCCAGCGAGGTCGCGATCACAGCTTCCGCTTCGGCTTGCGAGAACGGCGGCAGGCGGTCCTGAAGGCTTTCGAGGTCGCGCGCCATGATGACGCCGACGACGTCGGGGCGGGTCGCCAGAAATTGCCCAAGCTTGAGATAGGCCGGGCCCATCCGGGTCAGCGCACGCGACAGCCGCGGGCCGTGCTTCGGGCCGCGCCGCTCGATGATGCGCGCAAGCTTCAGCGCGAGTTGTCCGGGCGGCGGCACCAGGCTCGGATCGACGGCGCCGAACACGCCTTCGCGCGCAAAGACGAACGCGGCGCGCATCAGGCGCGCACTATGGGTTATGGCAGAGATCACAAACGCCAGCCCGAATGCAGTGCGACGATGCCGCCGGACAATATCTGCCAGTTCACGCGGGCGAAGCCGGCGTCACGGATCATGTCGGCGAAGGCGTTGGGTCTTGGAAACTTGCGGATCGACTCGACCAGATATTGGTAGGACTCGGCGTCACCCGTGATCATGCGGCCGAGCGGCGGGATCACCTTGAACGAGAACAGGTCATAAAGGCGATCCAGCCCGGGCATCTCGACGGTGGAGAATTCCAGGCAGAGGAAGCGGCTGCCTGGCTTGAGCACGCGATAGGCTTCGGCCAACGCGAGATCGATCCGCGGCACATTGCGAATGCCGAAAGCGATCGTATATGCGTCGAAGCTGCGGTCGGCGAAAGCGAGCGCTTCGGCATTGCCTTCGACGAAATCGACTTGGGTCTCGAGATGCCGCTTGGCGGCGCGCTCGCGGCCTACCTCCAGCATCCCGGAATTGATGTCGCAGACGGTGGCATGGAAGCCGGGGCCTGCGGCGTTGGCGGCGCGGAAGGAGATGTCGCCGGTGCCGCCGGCGACGTCGAGCAGCGCGAACGGCCGGTCGCCTCGCGGCGGGTCGAGCGCGGTGATCATGATGTCCTTCCAGACCCGATGCAGGCCGCCGGACATCAAATCGTTCATCAAATCATAGCGCGACGCCACGCTGTGAAACACATCGTTCACCAGCGTCTGCTTGTCGCCCAGGGGCACGTCCCTGAAGCCAAAATGCGTGGTTTCGCCCGGCCGATCCATTACTCTACTCCACGAGGCGGACCATAGCGCGCCCGCCGCAATGGCGCTATCACACCGCCCTCATAAGGTGAATGCCTGACCATGCCCGAATTGCCCGAAGTCGAGACCGTCCGCCGCGGCCTTCAGCCTGTCATGGAGGGCGCAAAAATCCTGGTCGCGGAGGCCCGCAGGCCCGATTTGCGCTTTCCCTTCCAGCCGGATTTCGTGGCCCGATTGAAGGGGCAGGTCGTCACGGGGCTCGGCCGCCGTGCAAAATATCTCATGGCCGATCTCGCCTCCGGCGACGTGCTGTTGATGCATCTGGGCATGTCGGGCTCGTTTCGCGTCATCAAGCCGGACAACGAGGTAGCGCCCGGCGAGTTTCACCATCCGCGAGCCAAGGACTCCACGCACGATCACGTGCTGTTTCGGATGTCCTCCGGCGCCGACATCATCTTCAACGATCCGCGCCGCTTCGGTTACATGAAAGTGATCGCGCGCAGTGCGCTCGACGACGAGCCACTGCTGCGCGGGCTCGGCCCCGAGCCGCTCGGCAACGAATTCGACGCAGCGATGCTGGCGCGGTCCTGCGCAGGCAAGACCACGAGCCTGAAAGCCGCGTTGCTCGATCAGCGCGTGGTCGCCGGGCTCGGTAATATCTATGTCTGCGAAGCCCTGCATCGCTCGCATCTGTCGCCGCGCCGGATCGCGGCGACACTCTCGACCAAGAAGGGCGAGACGACGGACCACGCAAAGCGATTGGTCGGCGCGATCCACACCGTGCTGAACGATGCGATCAAAGCCGGCGGATCGTCATTGCGCGACCACCGCCAGACCTCGGGCGAGCTCGGCTATTTCCAGCACTCGTTCAAGGTCTATGACCGCGAGGGCGAGAAATGCACCACGCCGCGATGCGGCGGCATCGTCAAGCGTTTCACGCAGAACGGCCGGTCGACCTTCTGGTGTCCGAAATGTCAAAAATAGCTGCTCATACAGACGCCGCAACTTGAAACCGAACGGCTGATCCTGCGTCCGCTCGCGCTATCCGACGCGCCGGCGATCCAGCGCCATTTCGACAACTGGAATATCATTCGGCATCTCTCCACCGTCGTACCCTGGCCGTATCCAGCCGATGGCGCAGAAGCTTTCGTCCAGCTGCAGTTCGACAAGGTCTCAGCCGGAGAGGAGATTTATCTCTGGGTGCTGGTGCTGAAGGGCGGCGATGATGAGGCGATTGGAAACATTCATTTCCGGCCCCGTGCCGAAGGCCTGAAAGGCCATCGCGGCTTTTGGCTGGCCGAGCCTTACTGGCGCCGCGGGTTGATGACGGAAGCGGTCGCCGCGGTGAACGACTTCGCATTCATTACACTGGGCCTCGATCATTTCTACGTCTGCAACGCGGCCACCAACGAGGCCTCACGCCGGGTCAAGCAGAAGACCGGTGCAGAGTTCGTCGGCTTCGTCGAGCTCGCGCATCACGGCGGACAGTCGAAAGCAGAGAAATGGATCGTGCGGCGTGAAGCCTGGCTGCGCGATAAAGGCAATGTGCGGTTGGATTGAGCCAGAGGGGCGCGATGGTGCGATCCATCCAGGCTACGAAAGCGAATTCGTTGTGCTCGCAATGCCGATGGATGGAGTCCTCTCAAAAACGCGAAGCGAAGCAATCCAGCCGGGCTGGTGGCCGGATTGCTCCGTCGCTGGGGCCCTTCCGGATGGTGAAGGGCCGGCTGGCGTCTGAGCGATTGCCCCGCTCAGGACGCCAGTGTCGTGGTCTCGTCGGCCGCTAGCTCGGCGGCCACGTGCAACATTCCGTCCGCGGCCGCGATGACCTGGTCGATCAGGACATTGGTGGTGGCGGCGAGCTCGAGCCGGGTCTCGATCCAATGCCAGAGGCCGCGGATCTCCTCGGTCGACTTGCCGTTCGGCGCGAATTCGCTCACCGCAAGGCCGCTCGCGAGCGAGTCCTGGTGGTCGTTGCGCATCCCGATCAGCGGGCGCGCGAGCACCTCGGCGAGATCGAGCGCTGCTTCCTCGGCGAGGGTGTTGGCGGCATTGTCGATGCGCTGACCGCGGATCGGAGTCTGGTTCAGGACGAAGCTGTAAGGCCGCTTCCAGGCACGCGCGACGCTCAGCGTCGAAACGGTCGCCTCGATGTCGGCGACGCTTGGGCGGGCCGGGATCAGGCAGAGATCAGAATGGCGGATCGCGGCGGTGGTCGCGGCGCTGAGGCCGGCGGCGGTATCGACGATCGCGAGCTGGAGGCCGCTGTCGGCCAGCATCTTCAGGCGCGGCTCGATGTCGGCGGCGTGATAGATCGGCTCGACGACGAGATCGTCGGTGGTGCGGCGGCGCTGCCAGTTGGACAGTGTGCCCTGCGGGTCGGTTTCGATGAGGCGAACGGTGAAGCCGGCCTGCTTGGCTGCCAGCGCGAGGCCGATGGCGAGCGTGCTCTTGCCGCTGCCGCCCTTTTGGGTGGCCAGTACGATCGTGTGCATTGAAGATCCTTTGGAGTGCTCGGGTCAGGGAAGCGCCACGCGAACGTGCATCGATCTCGATGCTGAGCTCTTCTCGCTCAGGACGTGCCGGCCCGATCCAAAGGGGATCGCGGAGGTCCGAATCAGCAGTCACGATGATGGCGGAATCGGGAATTCCAGCGAATCCGTACCATTACTGGACCCGTACTCGTACGTGTGCTGTGTGCGCTGACGAGTTGATCGCGTGCCCCGGACACAGCGCAGCGGCATCTCATGCCGCACCGCGCCCGTGACACGAGAGTTACTTGCGCACGCAGATCACGCGCACAACGGCGGCTGTCGCATCTGTGGACGTGCCGTTCGCCGCGACACCATTCGCTTTCAGGAAATCACGCACCGTCTCCGCGGAGACCATCACCGCCTGCGACGCCGGCACCGCTGTCGCGGGTCCTGCGACCATCGCCGGCTTCAACAGCGCGATGCCGCCGAATTTGCCGTCGCCGTCGATGGCGGGGCTGCCGGAGAAGCCGACAGCCGGCGGCGGTGAGAGCGGGGAATCGCCGCCACCGACAGATGCCAGCGCAGCCTTGAGGCTTGACACACCGGCGGCTCCGCCCTGGCTCTGCGGATCAGCGATACCGATGACATCGATACTCGTCTTTGCCGCGCCGGCGGCGAGGCTGAAGGGCTTCAGGCCGCGGGCACCGTAGATATGCAGCAGCGCGAGGTCGTGTTCCCGGTCCTCGGCGAGCCGGTCGGCGCTGCCATAGCCGGCGATCGTGATCGCGAGACAGGAATCGGTGACGAGGCGGTCGGTGACGATCGCGCCATCGTCGCTGACGACGAGACCGGTGCCATACTCGACGGTCTTGCGCGGCGGCGGCCCGGCTTGCGGCCCTGACGGAAACGCGTTGAACGCGCTCGACATCGCGATCACGACCGGCTCGACCGTGTTCTCGGTCGCCTGATCGTAGAGGATCGTCATGATGCGGACTTCATCACCCCGAGAAGTGCCGCGCATGTAAAATTTCTTCAGGCCCTGCAGACCCGACAGCACGAAGAAGTCGGGCTTGACCACGGTGTAGTCGACCTTGCGACCCGGCTCCTTCTTCTCCGCTTCGGCAAGCTTGGCTGTGGTCGGGCTCGCCTCCTTGCGGCGGCTGAGCAGCACCTGCACCGTGCCATTGGGCGAGGTCCATTTCGAGCCGTTGGCGTCGGTCGCCTGCTGCGGCACCAGCTTTGAGGGAATGCCAAGCCGCGCGCCGCTGGTCATTTCCGTAACGATCTTCCAGCCGACGCTGTCCTGCTTCCGCCGCGCCGTCTCGGCGAGCGCGGCGCGTTCCTGCGGATTGAGTACGCCGGTCGGCTTGCCGCCCTTGGCTTTCTGGTACTCCTTGATCGCCTCGACCAGGCGCGCGCTGACGTCACCGGTGATGGCGCCGTTGTACTGGCCAACCCAGGCAAGGTCGGACTGCAGCGACAGCCGCTCCGCCTGCGCCATGGCATCGGCCGTCGCAGCCGGCGTCTGCAATGCAGGAGGCCGGATCGGAACGGTCTGGACCGGCTTCGGCTTGGTGCCGGGCATCTGCGGTGTCGTCATCTGGGCGTTCGCGCCTGTCGCAGCCGCAAACATCAGTGTTGCCGCAAGCATCGATCTCATGACAAATCCAGCCAGCCCATTGAACGCAATGCCATTGAAGCACATCTCGTTGGTCGCGAACAATGTTGCGGTGGTTCAGGCCGGCGATAGAAGCCGTGGACTCAGGCCCTCATCCTGAGGAGCGGCCTCAAGGCCGCGTCTCGAAGGATCGCCCGCGGCGATAGCAGGGCCTGCATGGTTCGAGACGCGCGTTCCGCGCTCCTCACCATGAGGATCGACAGCGAGAGCGTAGTAGGAGAGGCGTAGGACGATGCTGAGCCCGGACGAACTCGAACGCTATGCCCGCCATATCGTGCTGCGCGATGTCGGTGGTCCCGGCCAGGCTGCGCTGAAGCGGGCCTCCGTGCTGGTGATCGGCGCCGGCGGGCTCGGTGCGCCCGCGTTGATGTATCTGGCGGCCGCCGGCATCGGTACGCTCGGCGTGGTCGATGACGATGTGGTGTCGCTGTCGAACCTCCAGCGCCAGGTCATTCACACCACGCCCGATATCGGCCGGCACAAGGTCGAGAGCGCGGCCGAACGGATCACGGCGCTCAATCCGCATGTCCGCTTCGTCGGCCACGCCACCTGGCTCAATGCCGACAATGCGCTGGCGCTGATCGGCGACTATGACCTCGTGCTTGACGGCTCCGACAATTTCTCGACCCGCTATCTGGCCTCGGACGCCTGCTTCTTCGCCAAGAGGCCGCTGATCACGGCGGCGCTCGGCACCTTCGATGGCTCGCTGACCACCATCCGTGCGCATGAGAAGAACGAGCGGGGCGAATTCAATCCGACCTATCGCTGCCTGTTCCCGGAGGCGCCGCCGCCCGGGACCGTACCGGCCTGCGCCGAAGCCGGCGTCATGGGCGCGCTCGCGGGCGTGATGGGCTCGATGATGGCGCTGGAGGCGATCCGCGAGCTCGTCGGCTTTGGCGACGGCCTGGTTGGCCGTCTCCTCATGATCGATGCGCGCGCGATGCGCTTCGAGACGCTGCGTTACGCGCGCGATCCGGCCAATCCGCTCAATGGCGATGGGCCTGTGATCACCGATCTCAGCGCCCATCGCACCTGATCGCAGCCGCTACGCTGTGGCCGGCTTCTCGCTGTCGAGATGCGCCATCTGCTCGGCGGCGTAGCGCGTACCGGCGGCGACATCGGGCGGGAAGGCCGTTGCCAGCATCGCGAGATGAGCTGGCGTCAGCGTGACCTTGGCCGCACCAAGTGCCTCGCTGAGGCGGTTACGGGTGCGGGCGCCGACCAGCGGCACGATCTCCTTCGCTTGCGCCGCCACCCAGGCGATCGCGACCTGTGCCGGCGTCGCGCCAATCTCGGCGGCGATGGTGCGCAGCTGCTCCACCAGAGCCAGATTGACCTCGAGATTCGATCCCTGGAAGCGCGGCGTCATCAGCCGGTAATCCTTGCCTGCCTTGCCGGAGTCCTTCGACCAATGACCGCTGATGAGGCCGCGCGCCAACACGCCGTAAGCCGTGATGCCGATGCCGAGCTCGCGGCAGGTCGTCAGGATGTCGCGTTCGATGCCACGCTCGATCAGCGAATATTCGATCTGGAGATCGGCGATCGGGTGCACGGCATGCGCGCGGCGGATGGTGTCGGAGCCGACCTCGGACAGGCCGATATGTTTGATGTAGCCGGCCTTCACGAGATCGGCGATGCCGCCGATGGTTTCCTCGATCGGAATGTTGGGATCGAGCCGCGCCGGACGGTAGATGTCGATGTAGTCGGTGCCGAGCCGCTGCAGTGAATAGGCCAGGAAGTTCCTCGTTGCGGCCGGCCGCGTGTCCATGCCGGTGAATTCGCCGGCAGGACCGCGCAGCGCACCGAACTTGACGCTGATCTGCACCCTGTCGCGCGGCACGTCCTTGAGCGCTTCGCGCACCAGCATTTCATTGTGGCCCATGGCGTAGAAATCGCCGGTGTCGACCAGGGTGATGCCGGCATCCAGCGCCGCGTGGATCGTGGCGATGCTCTCGCCGCGATCGGCGGGGCCGTAGACCTCGGACATGCCCATGCAGCCGAGGCCGAGGCTTGAGACGGTGGGGCCGGTTGAACCGAGTTTGCGCTGTTCCATGATGGCTCTCCTCGAAAAGGCGCTGACTGCGCCGCGTGACGAGGCCAGATATGCGCCTGATCGATTACGCCGATAAGCTGGACAATCGAGAATGGCTTGTTCACAGTGGCGAACAATGGCCGAGCCCGACCTGCGTGATCTCGACGTCTTCGTGGCGGTCGCCCGCACCCGCAATTTCCGGCGTGCGGCGATCGATATTCGCGTGTCGGTGTCGAGCCTTAGCCAGCGATTGCGGGACCTGGAGGAGCGCCTCGGCGTCCGCCTGATGAACCGCACGACCCGTAGCGTCGCCCTGACCGAGGCGGGTGAGTTGCTGCTGTCGCGCGTGGCGCCGGCGCTGCGCGATGTCGGCGACGCCCTGGATCAGGTCCGGGGCCTGCGCGAGGTGGCCTCGGGCCGGCTGCGCATCAACGCGCCGCCGCCTGCGGTCGATCTCGTGCTGGCGCCGATGGTCGGGCCGTTCCTCAAGGCCTATCCGCAGGTCGACCTCGACATCGTCTCCGAGAGCGGGTTCGTCGATATCGTCAGCGCGGGCTTCGATGCCGGCGTGCGTTATGGCGAGCATCTCGCGCAGGACATGGTGGCGATCCCGCTGAGCGGCCCGCAGAGCTATGTCGTGGTCGCTTCGCCCGATTACCTCGCACGCCGCGGCAAGCCTGAGCATCCGAAGGATCTACTCGACCACGATTGCATCCGCGCCCGCTACTCCAGCGGTGTCATGCATGATCTGGAGTTCGAGAAGGCCGGTCAGCTGGTGAAGGTCGACCCGCCGGCAAAGCTGATCTCGACCAACATGGGCCTCTCCATGCGCGCGGCGCTCGACGGAGCCGGCATCTGGGCGACGCTTGATGGTTACGTCGGCGAAGCCCTGAAGTCGGGCGCGCTGGTCAGGCTGCTTGAAGACTGGTGCGAGCCGTTTTCCGGACCGTTCCTGTACTATCCAAGCCGGCGCCAGACGCCGCCGGCGCTGCGGGCCTTCATCGATTTCGTCGCCGACTGGCGCAAGCGAAACGCCCGAGGATAGCAGACCCTCATGGTGAGGAGCGCGGAACGCGCGTCTCGAACCATGAAGGCCCGGATCTCGCCTGCGGCAATCCTTCGAGACGACCGCTACGCGGTCTCGTCAGGATGAGGCAGGAGAGCTTATCGCGCAGAAAGTTGAACTCAGAGCATGCTCGGCAGCACGCGATCCGGCGGCTTGTGCGCGTCGAGGAAGGTGCGGATGTTGATGATCACCTTCTCGCCCATCTCGACGCGGCCCTCGATCGTGGCCGAGCCCATATGCGGCAGCAGCGTCACCTTGCCGGCCTTGGCGAGCCGCACCAGCTTCGGGTTCACCGCGGGCTCGTGCTCGTAGACGTCGAGGCCGGCGCCGCCGATCTCGCCGCCTTCGATCAGCTTGATCAGCGTGTCCTCGTCAGTGACCCCGCCGCGCGCGGTGTTGACGATGTAGGCGTCCTTGCGGATCAGCTTCAGCCGGCGCGCCGACAGCAGATGGTAGGTCGCCGGCGTGTGCGGACAGTTCACCGAGATGATGTCCATTCGAGCCAGCATCTGGTCGAGGCTTTCCCAATAGGTCGCGCCCAGCTCTTCGGCGATCTTCGGCGCCACCGGCCGGCGGTTGTGATAGTGGATCTGCAAGCCGAAGGCGCGGGCGCGGCGTGCGACCGCCTGGCCGATGCGGCCCATGCCGATGATGCCGAGGCGCTTTCCGCCGATGCGATGGCCGAGCATCCAGGTCGGCGACCAGCCCGGCCAGGGTTTTCCTTCCGTCAGGATCGAGGCGCCTTCGATCATCCGCCTGGGCACGGCGAGGATCAGTGCCATGGTCATGTCGGCGGTGTCTTCGGTCAGAACCTTCGGTGTGTTGGTGACGGTGATGCCGCGGGCATGCGCGGCCTCGACATCGATGTTGTCGACGCCGTTGCCGAAATTCGCGATCAGTTTCAGCCTGCAGTCGGGCTGGTTGACGATGTCGGCGGAGATGTGATCGGTCACGGTTGGGACCAGCACATCGGCCGTGCGGGCGGCTTCCGCGATCTGCTCGGGCGACATCGGCGCGTCGTCGAGATTGATCCGCGCGTCGAATAGCTCGCGCATCCGGGTCTCGATCGAGTCCGGAAGCTTGCGCGTCACGACGACGAGGGGCTTTTTCTTCACCGACATGTCCTGCCCTCATGAGGCGTTGCGAGCCGCCTCTGTCGCCAAAGGCCGGCCGTTGAGGCCTCATTAACCCGGTTGTTCGACACTGCAACTGCCGTGTCGTCCCCGGCGTTTCCTTCAAGCTCTCCCGACATTTCCGGCCGGAAAATCGGGACAAACCGGTTGTTCAGATGCCCGTCCTCTCTAGCAGAAGGCCGGGCCAAGACAAGAACCACGGGTAAAGGGCTCGGGAACACCCGCATAGGCGGGTCACAGGGACGGCAGCGGCCTGGTTTTGGAATTTTGGGGCGAGGGCCCGGCTCGGCCGGACCTTCGACAGGAGACGGGTTGATGGCGTTGGGGCGTTTTTGTTCGGTGATGGCGCTCGTTTGCACCTGGTTGAGCGCTTCGGTCAGCCCGGGGCATTCGGCAAAGGACAGCACACCCCAGACTGCCTCGGGCCTCCCGGTGCCGCGCTACGTCAGCCTGAAATCGGATCACGTCAACGTCCGCGCCGGCCCGACCAAGGACAACGACGTCGCCTGGGTCTACACCCGCTCCGGCCTGCCGGTCGAAATCACCGCCGAGTTCGAGAACTGGCGCCGGGTCCGCGATTCCGAGGGCGCCGAGGGCTGGGTCTATCACTCGCTGCTGTCGGGCCGCCGTACCGCCGTCGTCACCATGAAGCACAAGGACGAGCTTGCGCCGATCTATGACCGCGCCGATCCCGACAGCGCGGTGGCCGCAAAGCTCCAGGCCGGCGTCGTCACGCAGGTGAAAAAGTGCACCACAAATTGGTGCCACGTCACCGGCAACGGCTTTGACGGCTGGATTCAGCAGGAGCGCCTCTGGGGCGTCTACTCGGACGAGCAGGTGAACTGACCCAACGGGTCATCCCGGGGCGATGCACAGCATCGAACCCGGGATCTCGAGATTCCGGGCTCGGTGCTGCGTACCGCCCCGGAATGACGGCGTAAAACAATATGGCCGGGAAATCCCGGCCATGAAAATCAAATCAGTGATGTAAGACGATCTCAGCGCTTCTTGCGCAGCCGTACGACCATGTCGATGCGGGCGATCTCGTAACCCGCGGGCACCTCCGGCATCTTGGACAGCGCCAGATGCGGATCCTCGATGTCGACCAGCTCGTGGCTGTTCTCGAGATAATAGTGATGGTGGGTCGTGACGTTGGTGTCGAAATAGGTCTTGGTGCCGTCAACGCTGACCTGACGCAGCAGACCGGCGTCGGTGAGCTGGTTCAGCGTGTTGTAGACGGTGGCCAGTGAGACCGGCACCTTGGCCAACGTCGCTTCCTCGTAAAGCATTTCAGCCGTGAGGTGTCGCGCACCCTTGCCGAACAGGAGCCAGCCGAGCGCCATACGCTGGCGCGTCGGGCGAAGCCCGGCGGATTGGAGCATTTCGTTGACGTCGTGCCACGGGCAACCGGTCAAAGCCGGCTGGCGGCCCGACATAAGAGCCGCCGCGTGAGCCTCGTCGTCGCGATGGGGCGCGTTATTTTCGTTCATTTCCAGCTTCGGGCACGCGTGAACACTGTGATCTCCAACATATATGGAGAGATAGATGCAGATGCAAGTTTCTCGCAACTAGAGTGGTTCTAATTAGCAGGGGAACCGGGCCGGCGGCCCGTCATTTTACCTTCATGAGAGCGCTTTGCTACCCGAAATGGCCTGTGTTAGAGAGCCCGCGGTTCCGCTTAACCGATTTTGGCGCGACCCGGCATTGAAGGCCGTTCGCTATCCATCCGGGGTCCTTCGTTATTCTCGTCTGACAATGGCAACAGATGTTGCTTTTCGAACAGGATGGGGCCCATTTTCGCCGGAAACGCCGCTCAGTCGGGGTTAGAACACAAAGGCTTCCGCATGCTGAACAGGCGCAACGGTTACGAATATGAAGATCTGCTGGCATGTGCCCGCGGCGAGATGTTCGGCCCTGGCAATGCGCAATTGCCGCTGCCGCCGATGCTCATGTTCGACCGCATTTCGGACATCAGCGAGACCGGCGGCGAATTCGGCAAGGGGGTAGTGCGTGCCGAACTCGACGTGAAGCCCGACCTCTGGTTCTTCGGCTGCCACTTCAAGAACGATCCGGTGATGCCCGGCTGCCTCGGCCTCGATGCGCTGTGGCAAATGGTCGGCTTTTATCTGGGCTGGAGCGGCGGTGAAGGTCGCGGTCGCGCGCTTGGCCTGAACGAGCTGAAGTTCAGCGGCCAGGTGCTGCCGGAGGCCCGCAAGGTTGTGTACAACATCGATATCAAGCGCGTGATGCGTTCAAAGCTGGTGCTCGGTATCGCCGACGGATGGCTTTCGGTCGATGACCAGATTATCTATCGCGCGAAGGATTTGAAGGTCGGCCTGTTCAAGCAGGGCACGAGCCTGGGCTGAGCGCATCACCACGAAGATAACGATTGAGGCGAGGCTGTCATGAGGCGGGTTGTGGTCACCGGGATGGGCATTGTCTCTTCCATCGGAAACAACACCCAGGAAGTGCTTGCGAGCCTTCACGAGGCGAAGTCGGGCATTTCGCGGGCTGAGAAATATGCCGAGCTCGGCTTCCGTTCGCAGGTGCAGGGTGCGCCGACGCTCGATCCCTCGACGGTGGTCGACCGCCGCGCCATGCGTTTCCTCGGTCAGGGCGCGGCGTGGAATCACGTCGCGATGGAACAGGCGATCCAGGATTCCGGTCTTTCGCCTGACGAAATTTCCAATATTCGCACCGGCATCATCATGGGATCCGGCGGTCCGTCCGCGCGCACCATCGTCGAGGCCGCCGACATCACCCGCACCAAGGGACCGAAGCGCGTCGGGCCGTTTGCAGTGCCGAAGGCGATGTCCTCCACGGCCTCCGCGACGCTTGCAACCTGGTTCAAGATCAAGGGCGTGAACTATTCGATCTCGTCGGCCTGCGCGACGTCGAACCATTGCGTCGGCAACGCCTATGAGACGATCCAGATCGGCAAGCAGGACGTCATCTTCGCTGGCGGCTGCGAGGAGCTGGACTGGTCGCTGTCGGTGCTGTTCGACGCCATGGGCGCGATGTCCTCGAAGTACAACGACACGCCCTCCACGGCCTCGCGTCCCTACGACGTCAACCGCGACGGCTTCGTGATTGCTGGCGGCGCCGGCGTGCTGGTGCTGGAAGAGCTCGAGCATGCCAAGGCGCGCGGCGCGCGCATTTACGGCGAGATCGTCGGCTACGGCGCGACGTCCGACGGCTACGACATGGTCGCACCATCAGGCGAGGGTGCCGAGCGCTGCATGCGCATGGCGATGTCGACCGTGAAGACCAAGGTCGACTACATCAATCCGCACGCGACATCGACGCCGGCCGGCGATCCGCCGGAGATCGACGCGCTCCGCAGGGTGTTCGGAAGCGGCGAGAAGTGCCCGCCGATCTCGGCGACCAAGGCGCTGACGGGCCACTCCCTGGGCGCAACCGGCGTGCAGGAAGCGATCTATTCGCTGCTGATGATGAACAATGGTTTCATCTGCGAGAGCGCCCACATCCAGGAGCTCGACCCCGTGTTCGCCGACATGCCGATCGTGCGCAAGCGCATCGACAACGTCAAGATCGGCACCGTGCTGTCGAACTCCTTCGGCTTCGGCGGCACCAACGCCACGCTGGTGTTCAGCCGGCTTGATGCGTGAGGTCCTTGCGGACGCGCTGGTAATTTTCTCGTCATGGCCGGGCTTGTCCCGGCCATCCACGTCTTTGCTCACGTCTTGGCCTCCGGCTTCGAAGGGCGTGGATGCCCGGGACAAGCCCGGGCATGACGAAAGCGGAAAGTGAAAGGTGACCGTGAAATGGAAGGTTTGATGAAAGGCAAGCGCGGTCTGATCATGGGCATCGCCAATGATCATTCGATCGCCTGGGGCATGGCGAAGACGCTGCATGCCCATGGCGCCGAGCTTGCCTTCACCTTCCAGGGCGAGGCCTTGGGCAAGCGCGTCAAGCCGTTGGCGGAGCAGCTTGGCGTCGACATGGTGCTGCCCTGCGACGTCGAGGACATCGCCAGCGTCGATGCCACCTTCGATGTGCTCCGCGAAAAATGGGGCAAGCTCGACTTCGTCATCCACGCGATCGGCTTCGCCGACAAGAACGAGCTCAAGGGCCGCTACGCCGACACCAGCCGCGAGAATTTTTCGCGCACCATGGTGATCTCCTGCTTCTCCTTCACGGAAGTGGCAAAACGCGCCGCCGAGCTGATGACGGAGGGCGGCAGCATGATCACGCTGACCTTCGGCGCTTCGGAACGCGCGATGCCGAACTACAACGTGATGGGCGTGGCCAAGGCGGCGCTGGAAGCCTCGGTGCGCTATCTCGCCTCCGACTTCGGACCGCGCGGCATCCGCGTCAACGCGATCTCCGCCGGCCCGATCCGCACGCTCGCCGGCTCCGGCATCGGCGAGGCGCGCGCGATGTTCGCCTTCATGCAAAAGCATTCCCCGCTCCGCCGCGGCGTCACGCTCGACGAGCTCGGCGGCTCGGCGCTGTATCTGTTGTCGGATCTCTCCGGCGGCGTGACCGGCGAGATCCACTATGTCGATAGCGGCTACAACATCGTCCTGATGCCGAGGCCGGATGATATGAAGACGCAGGACTAACCCGCCGCGATCTGCTCCGCGCGCTGGAACGCCGGCCGTGCCATGCAGCGGGTGAGATAGGCCTCGAAGGCCGGGCGCGACGGCACCATCTTGAACAGGCGCACCGCGAAGTTCAGGCCCGAGCCGATCGTGATGTCGGCGGCGGAAAATTCCTCCCCGAGGACCCACGGCCCCTTGGCAAGCGCGGCTTCCAGCACGTCGAAGACCTGCGTTGCGCTGCCCCAGGCCGCGGTCGATGTCGGGATCTCGATCTTCGTGAAGATCTGGATGATGGCGGGTTCGATGCAGCCCGGCGAGAAGAACAGCCATTGCAGGTAACGCGCACGGCGCGGGTCCGTCACGGCTGGGGCTAGCCTGGTCTCGGGATAGCGATCGGCAATGTAGGCGCAGATGGCGGCGGCTTCGCCAAGCGCGGCATCGCCGTCGGTCAGCGCCGGAACCTTGCCCATCGGATTGACCTTCAGGTAGTCCGGCGCCTTCTGTGCGCCGGTCGAGATGTCCGTCAGCACGCGCTCATACGGCAGGCCACTCTCTTCCATCAGCCAGAGCGTCGTGAATGAGCGCGAACGGGGCGACCAATAGAGCTTGATCATGGAAGCGGACCTTTCATCGGTGGCAGCCGAACAGCGCGCAATTTCATGGCGCGTCCGCAGCGAATCCGCAATGCACTACGCCAGGTATGGAATGCTCCGGCTCAATCTTCCTTGAGATAGCCGGGGAGTCCGCGGTCGAGCCTGTCTGCGACGAGTGTTCGTGTCCTCTCGCGCAGCGTCGCGTTGGCTGAAGCTGCCGCGGGCGGCTCGGGGAACAGCGAGTTGTCGAGCTTGGTGAGCGGGTCTTCGGTCAGCCGCAGACTTGCGGCGAAGTTCGCGCCGAAATTCACAAAGGGGCGCTTGATTTCCTCATAGCTTCTGCCGTCGATCAGGTTGATCGAGATGTTGGCGAACAAATGCGAATGCCGGATCAGATTTCCGAGCCCCTGATTGAATGTGCCGATGCCGTTTAACATCAGGCGGGTGCCCGGCAGTTCTCCCTTGTACGTGGTCGCAACCAGATAGCGAGCGCAGCTCCCGTTCGGAGTGATGCCGCGCACGATCGCTGGCAGGCGTTCGTTGGGATCGGGAATGAATCGCGATTTCGGATTGTAGAAGGGTTCGAAGGCCCCCTTGGGGTAGGCGATCCTGCGAACACCGGGATCGCCACCCGTTGCGGCTTTAACCCGCGCAAACACGAGATCGTCGAGACCCCAGTCGATGGGAATCTCGGTCTCCTCGCTCTCGAAAATGGTCAGCCCGAATTTCTGGACGGAATAGCGCTCGCCGATCACCGAGATCACGCCAAGCCGGCACGGGCCGCTCTCGACCGCGACCGGCTGCTTCGCCACCGGTTTGGCCTTCGGCGCGGCCTTCTTGGCAGCTGGTTTTGCCGGTGCGGGAGATGCGGTGGTTGCGGAAGGGGTTTGCGCTACTGCCGGAGCCAGAAAGGACAGCAGGACGAGCAATGAGGCAGCAGATCGAAACATGGATTCCAGGGGAGCAGCGGCAGGAGGACATCGGAGATGCCACACTAAGTTGGGATCGTGACAACCGCAAGCTGCATCAGAAGATCGTTGTCTATGCGGAGGGCCGCTGCCGCTTCCATCTATAATACTTCATCACAAACCCGTTCGAGGGCTCGATCTCTTGCTTCTCGAACACAAAGCCCTCGCGCTCGTACCAGCGCCAGGCTTTCTCGTTCTCGCGGACGCAGCGCAGATACATCTCGTCCGGCATTTGCGTACGCGTGAAGGCGAGCAATTGGCGGCCGAGCGATTGGCCCTGATAGGCGGGCGCGACGAACAGCATGTCGAGATAGAGTTTTGGCAAATGCAGCGCCAGCATTGCGGCGATCGTGCCGTCGTCGTCGGCGACGAACAGGCTCCAACCGTCCTCGATCTCGCGCCGGACGCGTGCACGCAGGTTTGCGAGCAGGAATTCACTCGTCTCGCCGAGCCCGGTCGAGACCCAGCTCTCCATCCAGACGCGGCCGATCTCGTCGTATTCGTCCGCGCGGGCCGGGCGGATGATGGGATGCGACATCGAGGGCTCAAATCGGCTTGCTGCGCACGGATGGGCGCGCGCGCACCTTGCCCGCCGACAGGCACACCACCTCGGAGATTTGCAGGAGTTGCCGCGCCAGCGGGCTGGTCTTGCGCCAGACCATGCCAATGGTGCGTGACGGCTGCGGGTCGCGGAAGCGCGCGAGCGAGACCGAAGCCGATCGCGTCTCCACCGACACGGCCATCTCTGGGATCAAGGTGACGCCGATGCCGGCGCTGACCATCTGGACCAGCGTCGACAGCGAATTGGCATCCAGCATCTCGCGCGGCGGCGCCGATTGCATGTTGCAGAATGACAGCGCCTGATCGCGGAAGCAGTGCCCCTCTTCGAGCAGCAGCAGCCGCATCTCGCGCATCATCTCCCGCGACGGTGCCGGCGTTCCCTCATCTGCGCTCGGCCGCACCAGCAGGAATTTTTCCTCGAACAGGGCGACCTCGGTGAGCGAGGGCTCGGACACCGGCAACGCAACGATGGCGGTATCGAGCCGGCCTTCCACCAGTTCCTGGATCAGCCGCGGCGTCATCGTCTCGCGCACGCGGATGTCGAGCTCCGGATGCATGCGCGTCAAATTCTTGGTGATCGTCGGCAGCAGATAGGGCGCGATCGTCGGAATCATGCCGATGCGCAGCCGTCCGGAGAACCGGTCCTGCGAGGCGCGGGCGAAATCGCCGAGTTCGTCGACCGAGCGCAAAATGTCGCGGACGCGCTGCGCGAGCTCCTCGCCAAATCGGGTCAGCGCCACCTGCCGAGCGCTGCGCTCCAGCAGCAGGCCGCCGAGCGCCTCCTCCAGCTCCTTGATCTGCATTGACAGGGCCGGCTGCGAGATCGAACAGGACTCAGCCGCGCGGCCGAAATGACTGTGACGCGCCAGGGCGTCGAAATACCGGAGCTGGCGCAGCGTGAGATTTAGCATCAGAAAATCTTATCGCTGCGATCATTAAAGTCAACTTCCCCTGATCGAACGTGAAGCCTAGAGTGCTTCTACCTGGTCAATGGCGCGAGTTCGACGCCACCAGAGGAGGTATTCATGGACGACACTTCAAAGTGCCCGTTTTCGGGTGGAAAACGTGTGCCGGCGAACCGCGATTGGTGGCCGACCCAGCTCAGCATCGAGATGCTGCACAAGAATTCGGCCAAGTCCGACCCGATGGACAAGGACTTCGACTACACCAAGGAATTCAAGTCGCTCGACCTGAACGCGGTCATCAAGGACCTGACCGCTCTGATGACCGAATCGCAGGAATGGTGGCCCGCTGACTTCGGTCACTACGGCGGCCTCATGATCCGCATGGCTTGGCACAGCGCGGGCACCTACCGCATCACCGACGGTCGCGGTGGCGCCGGCGCCGGACAGCAGCGTTTCGCGCCGCTCAACAGCTGGCCCGACAACGCCAATCTCGACAAGGCACGCCGTCTGCTCTGGCCGATCAAGCAGAAATACGGCCGCAAGATTTCCTGGGCCGATCTGATGGTGCTGGCCGGCAACGTCGCGCTGGAGTCGATGGGCTTCAAGACCTTCGGCTTCGCCGGTGGCCGCGCCGACGTGTGGGAGCCGGAAGAGCTCTATTGGGGTCCCGAAGGCACGTGGCTGGGCGATGAGCGCTACAGCGGCGAACGTCAGCTCGCCGAGCCGCTCGGCGCGGTGCAGATGGGCCTCATCTACGTCAATCCGGAAGGCCCGAACGGCAAGCCGGATCCGATCGCCGCGGCAAAGGACATCCGCGAGACGTTCGCCCGCATGGCGATGAACGACGAGGAAACCGTCGCGCTGATCGCCGGCGGCCACACCTTCGGCAAGACCCATGGTGCCGGCGATCCGTCGCTGGTCGGACCGGAGCCGGAAGCGGGCGCGCTCGAGGATCAGGGCCTCGGCTGGAAGAGCAAGCACGCTTCGGGCATTGGCGGCGATTCCATCACCAGCGGCCTCGAGGTGACCTGGACGACGACACCGACGAAGTGGAGCAACAACTTCTTCGAGAACCTGTTCAAGTACGAATGGGAGCTGACGAAGAGCCCGGGCGGTGCGCAGCAGTGGACGGCCAAGGGCGCCGAGGCGATCATTCCCGACGCCTTCGACAAGTCCAAGAAGCATCGGCCGACGATGCTGACGACCGATCTGTCGCTGCGTATGGATCCGGCCTATGAGAAGATCTCGCGCCGCTTCCTGGAGAATCCGGACCAGTTTGCGGACGCCTTTGCCCGCGCTTGGTTCAAGCTCACCCATCGCGACATGGGCCCGGTCCAACGCTATCTCGGCCCCTTGGTGCCGAAGGAAACGCTGATCTGGCAGGATCCGATCCCGGCCGTGAATCACGAGCTCGCCAGCGAGCAGGATATCGCCTCGCTGAAGACCAAGATCCTTGCCTCGGGTCTGTCGGTGTCGGAGCTGGTCTCGACCGCCTGGGCGTCGGCCTCGACGTTCCGCGGCTCGGACAAGCGCGGCGGCGCCAATGGCGCGCGCATCCGCCTCGCCCCGCAGAAGGATTGGGAAGTGAACGAGCCGGCTCAGCTCTCGAAGGTTCTGGGCAAGCTCGAAGCGATCCAGAAGGACTTCAACGCGTCATCCGGTGCGAAGAAGGTCTCGCTGGCGGACCTCATCGTGCTCGGCGGCACCGCCGCGGTCGAGAAGGCCGCCAAGGATGCCGGCGTCGACGTCAAGGTCGGCTTCACGCCGGGCCGCATGGATGCCTCGCAGGAGCAGACCGACGCCGCTTCGTTTGCTCCGCTGGAGCCGCGGGCCGATGGCTTCCGCAACTTCATCGGCAAGCGGCAGCAGTTCATGATGCCCGAGGAAGCTCTGGTCGATCGTGCGCAGCTGCTCCGGCTTACCGGTCCGGAGATGACGGTGCTCGTCGGCGGTCTGCGCGTACTCGGTGCCAATGCGAACGGTTCGAAGAACGGCGTCCTCACCTCGAAGGTGGGAACGCTGAGCAACGACTTCTTCGTCAACCTGCTCGACATGAGCACGCAGTGGACGCCGGCCGGCACCGACGGCACCTATGAGGCCCGCGACCGCAAGACCAACGCGGTCAAGTGGACCGGCACGCGCGTCGACCTGATCTTCGGCGCACACTCGCAGCTTCGCGCATACGCGGAGGTCTATGCCACGTCGGATTCCAAGGAGCAGTTCGTCAAGGACTTCGCCAAGGCCTGGACCAAGGTGATGAACCTCGACCGCTACGACATCGCGGCTTGAGGTGTTTGACCTCTCCCGCTTGCGGGTGAGGGCTCTCTCCTCATTGGGAGTCTCTCTGCGGAAGCAACCCTCTCCCCGACCCTCTCCCGCAAGCGGGAGAGGGAGCGCAGATCGGCCGGAGCGGGCACAAACGAACACAAACAAAAAGGGCGGCCGCGAGGCCGCCCTTCGTGTTTCTGGCAGGTAGCGAGATTTACTCGCCGGCTGCTTCGCGCGCGGGCTGCTGGCTCTCGCCCTTGCCCTCGAGGTCTTCGCCGGTCTCCTGGTCGACCACCTTCATCGACAGGCGGGTCTTGCCGCGGTCGTCGAAGCCGAGCAGCTTGACCTTGACCTTGTCGCCTTCCTTGACGACGTCGGAGGTCTTCTGCACGCGCGCCGAGGCGAGCTGGCTGATGTGGACGAGACCGTCCTTGGAACCGAAGAAGTTCACGAAAGCGCCGAACTCCATCACCTTGACGACGGTGCCGTCATAGATCTGGCCGACTTCCGGATCGGAGGCGATCGACTTGATCCACTTGATCGCGGCCTTCATGGCCTCGCCGTCGTTGGAGGCGACCTTCACGGTGCCGTCGTCCTCGATGTTGACCTTGGCGCCGGTCTTCTCGACGATCTCGCGGATCACCTTGCCACCGGTGCCGATCACTTCGCGGATCTTGTCGGTGGCGATCTTGAAGGTCTCGATGCGCGGCGCGTATTCGCCGAGCTCGGCACGGGCGTTGGTCAGCGCCTTCGACATCTCGCCGAGGATGTAGATACGCCCATCCTTGGCCTGGCCGAGCGCGACCTTCATGATCTCTTCGGTGATGCCCTCGATCTTGATGTCCATCTGGAGCGAGGTGATGCCCTGCTCGGTACCGGCGACCTTGAAGTCCATGTCGCCGAGATGGTCCTCGTCACCGAGGATGTCCGAGAGAACCGCGAAGCGCTTGTCTTCGAGGATCAGCCCCATCGCGATGCCCGCGGTCGGCCGCTTCAACGGCACGCCGGCGTCCATCAGCGCGAGCGAGGCGCCGCAGACCGAAGCCATCGACGAGGAGCCGTTGGATTCGGTGATCTCCGATACCACGCGCGTGGTGTAGGGGAATTCGTGGTGCGGCGGCAGCACCGGGTGGATCGCGCGCCACGCGAGCTTGCCGTGGCCGATCTCGCGGCGCTTGGTGCCGCCGAGGCGGCCGGTCTCACCGACCGAGTAGGGAGGGAAGTTGTAGTGCAGCAGGAACGTCTCTTTGTACGTTCCCGACAGCGCGTCGATGTACTGCTCGTCCTCGCCGGTGCCGAGCGTGGTCACGACCAGCGCCTGGGTCTCGCCGCGGGTGAACAGGGCCGAGCCGTGGGCGCGGGGCAGCACGCCGACTTCGGCGACGATGTTGCGCACGGTCTTGGAATCGCGGCCGTCGATGCGCTTGCCGGTGTCGAGGATGTTCCAGCGAACGATCTTGGCTTCGAGCTCCTTGAACACGCCGCCGATGCGCAGCTTGTCGTATTTCGGCTCCTGGCCTTCCGGGAAGTAGTGCGCGATCACCTTTTCCTTGACCTTGCCGACCGCGGCGTAGCGATCCTGCTTGACCGGAATGGCGTAGGCGGCGCGCAGTTCCTGCTCGACCATGCCGAGCATTTCCTTTTCGAGCGCCGAATTGTCGATCGTGGTGACCTCGCGCGGCTCCTTCGCGGCCTTTTCGGCGAGCTCGATGATCGCGTTGATCACCGGCTGGAAGTGGCGGTGACCGAACATCACGGCGCCGAGCATGATCTCTTCGTTCAGCTCCTTGGCTTCCGATTCGACCATCAGCACGGCGTCTGCGGTGCCGGCGACGACGAGGTCGAGCTGGGTGTCGACCATCTCGTCGAGCGTCGGGTTGAGGATGAACTCGTCATTGGCGAAGCCGACGCGCGCGGCGCCGATCGGGCCCTTGAAGGGAGCGCCCGACAGGGTCAGCGCAGCCGACGAGGCCACCAGCGCGACGATATCGGGATCGTTCTCCATGTCGTGCGAGAGCACGGTGACGATCACCTGGGTCTCGTTGCGCCAGCCGTCGACGAACAGCGGACGGATCGGGCGGTCGATCAGGCGGGAGACCAGCGTTTCCTTCTCGGTCGGACGACCTTCGCGCTTGAAATAGCCGCCGGGAATGCGGCCGGCTGCGTAGGTCTTCTCCTGGTAGTCGACGGTCAGCGGCAGGAAGTCGACGCCTTCGCGCGGTGACTTCGCGGCAACGACGGTGGCGAGCACCACGGTCTCGCCGTAGGTCGCGACGACGGCGCCGTCGGCCTGGCGGGCGATCTTGCCGGTTTCGAGCTTGAGAGGGCGTCCACCCCAGTCGATCTCGACTGAATGCTTATTGAACATAGAGGTCTTCTTTCATGGGTTCTCGAAAGAAGGACGGGTCGAAAAACAAAAACCATGCGCAAGATTGCGGGACGTTGATCGAAGCGGGCGATCAGCGTCCTGCGATCCTGCCATGGGTTTTGGATTTCGGATGGCGTCCATCCCTTCGGGTCATACGGGCGCCTTGCCCGTTGTGCCCAGCCGCCGGATTGCTGCTGGACTGTCAGTCGGCACGAACGCGAACACCGAAGCGCGGTGTTCGCCCATCATGCCCGGATGCTCGCCGTCAACGGCTCGCATCCGACGCGCACGCAGCCTCGACGAAAAACCTTTAAACAAACGCTTTCGTTCGAAATCACGCGCGAAAACGCGCGCCGGTTGGCGCGCGCAAGAACTCTTAACGACGAATGTTGTGCTTCTCGAGCAGCGCCTTGTAACGCGCCTCGTCCTTCTTCTTCACATAGTCGAGGAGCGAGCGGCGGGTCGAGACCAGCTTCAAGAGGCCGCGACGCGAATGGTTGTCCTTCACGTGGGTCTTGAAATGGTTGGTGAGGTTGGCGATGCGTTCCGACAGGATCGCGACCTGAACCTCTGGCGAGCCGGTATCGCCGGCCTTGTTGGCATTCGTCTTGATGACTTCCGCTTTGCGTTCTGCGGCAATCGACATCGGTCAATTTCTCTCGTTGCGATCGGCGCTGGCAGTCAGGCCGGTCAGGTTGAACACACGCTTGGGGATGATTTCGCCATTGCCGACTTCGGCAAGCGCGAGAAGCCGGCCTGCCACCGTGACATAGACTGTGCCGCTACAAGTGGGCGCATCCCGTCCGCGCAACAAAACGGCTTGGCCCCGATGGAGCCTTGCCGCATCAGCCCGAGTGAGGGCCAGTGCCGGGATGTCGTCCAGCGCGGTCTCAACGGGCATAAGCGCGTCGGCGAGGCTACCCTCGCCGGACGCGGCTCTATCGCACAAAGCCTCCAACTGATCCAGCGGAATCATGTCGTTCTCGCCAAATGGGCCGACCAGGGTCCGCCGCAGCGCGCAGATATGGCCGTAAGTGCCGAGAATCCGGCCCATATCGCGGGCCAGCGCGCGGACATAGGTGCCCTTGCCGCACTCGGCCTCGAACACGGCCCGGTCACTATCCGGTTGATCTACAAGGCTTAAACGGTGAATCTCGACGGGGCGGGGGGCCAGTTCCACGATCTCGCCGTCGCGGGCGAGGTCGTAGGCGCGCTCGCCCTGGACCTTGATCGCGGAATAGCGCGGCGGGATCTGCTGGATTACCCCGGTGAAACGGGGCAGCAGGGCCTCGATGGCCTCCCGGGTCGGGCGCTGGTCCGAGGTTGCGGTCGCCCGGCCCTCGATGTCGTCGGTGTCGCGCTCCTCGCCCCAGCACACCGTGAACCGGTAGCGCTTGCGGCCGTCCATGACGAAGGGGACGGTCTTGGTGGCCTCACCGAGCGCGATCGGCAGGCCGCCGGAGGCGAGCGGATCGAGCGTGCCGGCATGGCCGGCGCGCTTGGCGTTGAACAGGCGCTTGAGCACGGCAACAGCCTGCGTCGAGGTCATGCCGATCGGCTTGTCGAGCACGACCCAGCCATGGACGTCGCGGCGATCGCGGCGCGGCTGGTTGCCCTTCTGCTTGTTGGCGCGCGGATCGTTGTTGACGCGGCGCGGCTCCTGGTGCGGCTGAGAATTGCCGCTCACATCCGCAAAATTATTTTTCTGCACGTCGAGCTGATCGGCCTCTTCGCCGCCGATCGTGCCGTGAGCCGGGTCCATCGTCATCGTTCTTCTTCCCGATCCGTATCCGGATCCTGTTCCAGGTCCTTCTGCACCGCGGGTGTTCGCAAAAGCTTCTCGATCCGTTCCGCTTCGTCGAATCGTTCGTCGACGCGGAAGCGAAGGTCAGGTGCAAATTTCAGGTTAACGCGCCGCGCGACCTCGCCGCGCAGGAATTTCTTGTTGCGCTCGAGCGCAGCGAGGACGACCTCGGTGTCGCGGCCACCGAGCGGCATCACGTAGACTGTCGCGAGCTTCAGGTCGGGCGACATCCGCACCTCCGGCACGGTGATGATGTGGCCTTCGAGGTCAGCATCATGCACGCTGCCTTGCGCCAGAATCTCGGCTATCGCATGGCGAACCTGCTCGCCGACCCGCAACTGACGTTGCGAGCCGCCGGACGCGGAACTCTTTTTCTGATGATGGCGGGGCATGGTCTGAAAATCACCTCGTCATGCCCGCTTTTGGGACACGGGCATTGTCATTTGTCTTGCTGAAACGAAGAGGGGTGGATGGCCGGAAAAAATCCGGCCATCGCACTCCCGCAATTCAGTTCAAAAAAGATCCAGGCGCTTCGGTAAGATTTGGACTTACAGGGAGCGCTGGATCGTCTCCACGCGGTAACACTCGATGACGTCACCGGCGCGCATGTCGTGATAGTTCTCGAAGGCCATGCCGCATTCCTGGCCGGACTGGACTTCCTTCACTTCGTCCTTGAAGCGCTTCAGCGTCGACAGCTTGCCTTCGTGCACGACGACGTTGTCGCGGATCAGACGCACATTGGCGCCACGTTCCACGGTGCCGTCGGTGACGCGGCAGCCAGCGACCTTGCCGACCTTGGAGATGTTGAAGATCTCCAGGATCGCGGCATTGCCGAGCATGGTTTCCCGCAGGGTCGGCGCGAGCAGGCCGCTCATGGCCTTCTTCACGTCGTCCACGAGGTCGTAGATGATGTTGTAGTAGCGGATCTCGATGCCGTTGCGCTTGGCGGCCGCAGCGGCCTCCTTGTTCGCACGAACCGAGAAGCCGATGATCGCGGCGTTGAAGCCTTCCGCGAGCGTCACGTCCGATTCCGAGATGCCGCCGACACCGGCATGCAGGATACGCGCGGCGACTTCGTCGGTGCCGAGCTTCTCCAGCGAGCCGAGGATCGCTTCCAGCGAGCCCTGCACGTCGGCCTTGATGATCAGCGGGAATTCCTTGCGGCCCGCCGTCTTCAGCTGCGACATCATCTGCTCGAGCGAGCCGCGCATGCCGGAGATCGAGGCAGCCGCGTTCTCGCGCTTCTGGTGCGCGCGGTAGCTGGTGACCTGGCGGGCGCGGGCTTCGTTCTCGACCACGGCGAGACGATCGCCGGCTTCCGGCGGACCGTTGAAGCCGAGCACCTCGACCGGCACTGACGGACCTGCCTCCTGCACCGTCTCGCCCTGATCCGAGATCAGCGCGCGGACGCGGCCCATTTCAGCGCCGGCGACGATGATGTCACCGACACGGAGCGTGCCGCGCTGGACCAGAACGGTCGCGACCGGACCGCGGCCACGATCGAGCTTGGCTTCGATCACGGTGCCTTCGGCCGGGCGATCCGAATTGGTCTTGAGGTCGAGGATGTCGGCCTGGAGCGCGATCATCTCGAGCAGCTTGTCGAGATTGGTCTTGTTCTTCGCCGACACTTCGACGTCGACGACTTCGCCGCCGAAGGATTCCACCTGCACCTCGTGCTGGAGCAGCTCGGTGCGCACGCGCTCGGGCTTGGCGTCGGGCTTGTCGATCTTGTTGATCGCAACAATGATCGGCACCCGCGCCGCCTTGGCGTGGTTGATGGCTTCGATCGTCTGCGGCATCACGCCGTCGTCGGCCGCAACCACCAGCACGACAATGTCGGTGACCTTGGCGCCGCGGGCGCGCATCGCGGTGAACGCGGCGTGGCCGGGCGTGTCGATGAAGGTGATCTTCTTGCCGCTTTCGGGCGACAGCACCTGATAGGCGCCGATATGCTGGGTGATGCCGCCGGCTTCGCCGGAGACGACATTGGCATGACGGAGCGCGTCGAGCAGCGAGGTCTTGCCGTGGTCGACGTGACCCATCACGGTCACCACCGGCGAGCGCGGCTCGGTGTCGGTGGAATCGTCGATGGCGTCGAACAGGCCTTCTTCAACGTCGGACGCGGCAACGCGCTTGACGGTGTGACCAAGCTCCTCGGCGATCAGTTGCGCAGTGTCGGCATCGATCACGTCGGTGATCTTGTGGATCGCGCCCTGCTTCATCAGCATGCGGATGATTTCCACCGCGCGCTCCGACATGCGGTTGGCGAGCTCCTGGATGGTGATCGCTTCCGGAATGACCACCTCGCGGATGAGCTTTTCCTTCGGCTCGTTCGCGGCATGGCCCTTCAGGCGCTGGGTGCGGCGGCGGAACGAGGCGATCGAGCGCTCGCGGACGTCGTCGGCATTGAAGGCGGTGACGACCGTCAGGCGGCCGCGCTCCTTCTGCGGGCCGGGCTTGTGGGTGGGCTTGGGAGCGACCACAGGCCGCGCAGCGCCGCCGGGGCCGCGACGGATCTGGCGCGGACCTTCGTCCTCGTCCGGTCCGGCTGCGACAGCGGGGGCGCGGCCCACCGGGCCTCCCGGCCGCTGTGTGGTCGTTCCGGGCCGCGCGGTCGTTGTTCCCGGGCGTGCCGTGGTGGTTGTGCCGGGTCGCGCCATCGGCGCGCCGGGGCGCGCTGCAGGAGCGGCCGAGGTCGCCGTTGCAGGGCGGGCCGCAGATTGCGGTTGCTCGCCTTCGCCAAAACGCTTCTTGGCCTCGGTTTCGGCCTTCCGCTTGGCTTCCTCTTCGTGGCGGTGACGCTCCTCCTCGGCCTTGCGACGGGCCTCGGCGGCCTCGCGATCGGCACGCTCGGCGCTTTCGCGGACCGCGCGGCGCTGGGCCTCTTCCTCGGCATGGCGGCGCTCTTCGACTTCGCGCACCTTGGCATCGGCCAGCGCGCTGGCGCGGGCGGAACGTTCGTCCTCGGTCAGCGTACGCAGCACCACACCGGAGCCGGCGTTGCGCGGCGGCGCGGGGCGGGCCGGAGCAGGCTTGGGCGCGGCGGCGGCCGGCGCGGGCTTCGCCACCTCGGCCACCTGCGGCTCGGGGCTGCCGTCGACACGGCGCTTGCCACGCTTCTCGACCACGACCTGCTTGCTACGGCCATGACTGAAGCTCTGGCGCACGGTGCCCGTTTCGACGCGCGGCTTGAGCGATAGCGTCTTGCTCGGAACGCTCAGCTTCTTGTCGCCAGGGGTCTTGGTATCAACCATTAAGCAGTCCTAATCCTGATCTTGTTGTCTTGTGCGTTGCCGCACCGTGCTATCGGGTGGTCGTTGTCTCTCAGAAATCCTGGCCGGGCTTTTCGGCAGTCCTGTCAGCGTCCGCCATCCGGTATCGGACCAGCATCTGGCTACGTGACAGGAATGACTTGCTCGCCGGGCCCGCGAGCAGGGCAGCATGTATCACATTTGACCGGGTAAGTGCCAAATCCAATTCTGTCGATTTTAGTGCGGTGACGACCGGAATCGGCGGCTTGGCGCCGCGATTTCCCTCATTTTGACGCGCCAGCATGTCCAATTTGCGGATTCCGTCCGCGGCCCCGTCGCTGGCATGGATCAGGACCTCGACCGTACCTTCCCGAAGCGCGCTTTCGACCTTGCCGAAACCGGCGACGATCTGGCGCGCTTTGGCCGCAATCCCAAGGGCTTCGACCACGCTCCGGACCAGGAGCGCCTCGAGGTCGGCGGGAAGCGTCTGAGGGATGCGCAGCTCGCGCTTGAAGGCTTTGGTAAAATGGTGACGCCGAACGGCTTCCGCAACCACCTCGCGCGAGGCGGTGACCCACATGCCGCGTCCGGGCAGCTTGCGCTTGAGATCGGGAACTATGTGCCCTTGGGGCGAGACGACGAAGCGGATCAGCTCGTTGATCGGCCGGACCTCGCGGCTGACCGCACACATCCGCATGGTCGCGGACCTTTCGGTCCGCGGTCCATGGTCGAGTTCGGGGTCAGTATCGGCGAGCATCCGGGTGACATCCTCCTTCGCCCTAAGCCGGCTGATCTTCGGTCGCCTCGGCCTCTTCAGCGGGCTTGGCGAGATCGGCCTCGGTAATCCAGCCGGCCTTGACGCGGGCCTGCATGATCATCGCTTCAGCATCGTCACGCGAGATATCGAGGCCATCGAGCGCACCCGGATATTTGGTCTGTTCGCCGCCTTCCTTGCGCTCGGTCCAGCCGACCAGATCGTCCGTGGCGCAGCCGGCGAGATCGTCGACCGTCTTGATGTCGTTCTCGCCGAACTTCACCAGCATCTTCGAGGTGACGCCGGGCACGTCCTTGACGGCGTCCTCGACCCCGAGCTCCTTGCGCCTGGCCTCGAGCTCGGCTTCCAGCTGTTCGAGATATTCACGGGCGCGGTTCTGGAGCTCCTGCGCGGTCTCCTCGTCGAAACCTTCGATGCCGGCGAGTTCCTTGACGTCCACCATCGCGAGTTCCTCGACCGAGGTGAAGCCTTCCGACGCCAGCAATTGGCCGACCACTTCGTCGACATTGAGAGATTCCATGAAGACGCGGGTGGAGTTCTCGAAATCGGCCTGGCGGCGCTCCGATTCCTCCTGCTCGGTCAGGATGTCGATGTCCCAGCCGGTGAGCTGCGAGGCCAGTCGCACATTCTGGCCGCGGCGGCCGATCGCCAGCGAGAGCTGGTTGTTGGTGTCGGGCACGACGACCTCGATGCGCTCGCGGTCTTCGTCGATGACGACCTTGGAGACTTCGGCCGGCGCCAGCGCGTTGACCACGAAGGTCGCGATGTCGGGCGACCAGGGGATGATGTCGATCTTCTCGCCCTGCAATTCGTTCACCACCGCCTGCACGCGCGAACCGCGCATACCGACGCAGGCGCCGACCGGATCGACCGAGGAATCACGGGAAATCACGCCGATTTTCGCGCGCGAGCCTGGATCGCGGGCAACCGCCTTGATCTCGACGATGCCGTCATAGATCTCGGGCACTTCCTGCGCGAACAGTTTTGCCATGAACTGCGGATGGGTGCGGGAGAGGAAGATCTGCGGGCCGCGGGTCTCGCGGCGGACGTCGAAGATGTAGGCGCGGACGCGGTCGCCGTTGCGGAACACTTCGCGCGGTAGCATCTCGTCGCGGCGGATGATGGCCTCGCCGCGGCCGAGATCGACGATGACGCTGCCATATTCGACGCGCTTGACGACGCCGTTGACGATGTCGCCGATGCGGTCCTTGAATTCCATATATTGCCGGTCGCGCTCGGCTTCGCGCACCTTTTGCACGATCACCTGCTTGGCCGACTGCGCGGCGATACGGCCATATTCCAGCGGAGGCAGGGTGTCGGCGATGGTGTCGCCGACCTGGGCACCGGGATTGGCGCGCTGCGCATCCACCAGCGAGATTTGGTTGGAATGGTTTTCGACCGTCTCGACCACCAGCATGTGGCGCGACAGCCGAAGCTCGCCCTTCTTCGGGTCGATCTCGGCGTGAACGTCGGTCTCGCTGCCGTAACGGGCCCGCGCCGCCTTGGCGATGGCATCCTCCATCGCCGCGATGACGATGCCGCGGTCGATCGATTTCTCGCGCGCAACGGCGTCGGCGATCTGAAGCAATTCAAGTCGATTGGCGCTGACTGCCATGGCTAGTCTCCTTCGTCAGGATCGATCTCGCCCCGCCGCGCGCGTTCGGCGGCCAGGCGATGTTTCTTGGTATTGGTCGGAGCCGGCTTTTTCGTCGCGGCCGGCGCCGGCTTCTTGGTCGGTTTGGTGTTCTTGGTCGTTTTTTCGCTGATGCTGGCGTGCGGCGCCGCCGGCGGCTCGAGGCCGAGATTGCGGCGCATCTCGCGTGCCTGGGCCTTGCCGCGGCGCATGGATTCAGCGATCAGCTCGTCGGTCAGCACCAGCCGCGCCTCTGCAATGTCCTCCATCGTCAGGAGAACCTCGGCAGCCTCGCCCGCCTTGACGTCGTCGCGATGCAGATGCACGCGGTCGCCTTCGACGGGGCCGATCGTGCCGCGGAACCGCTTTCGGCCCTCATGGGCGACCGCCATCTCGACCTTCACCAGATGGCCGACATAACGCTCGAAATCGGAGCGGCGCACCAGCGGGCGGTCGATCCCCGGTGAGGAGATTTCCAGCCGATAGGCGCGATCGACAGGATCGGCGACGTCGAGCACGGGCGACAGCGCCCGCGAGATCGCCTCGCAATCCTCGATCTGCATGGAACCGTCCGGCCGCTCGGCCATAACCTGCACCGTGCAGCCGGATTCCCCGGAAATACGGATCCGCACCAGGCGGTAGCCCATGCCTTCGAGCACCGGTCCGGCGACCGCGGACACCCGTGCCGCCACGCCCGGCTCGACTACGAGCCTCGGCTCGGCCAGCAATTCGGCATCCGTGGAACCAGGGTTCGGTTCGGTCATGTCAGAGGTCAAGGCGCTCGATATGGTTAAGGCTTGGTTTAAGATCTCAAAGCTCGCTTCGGAACTCTCCCGACAGATCGCCGGGCCGCACATCTTCCACCAAGCCGCGTTCAGGTAATAAAAAAGAGCGGGTCCTTTCGGGCCCACTCTCACTACGCGGATCGTATGAGAAGATGAATTGGCGCTGATATAGCCCTTTCCGTCTTCCCGGACAAGGCCCATGCAAGGCAGGCTGGGCTTTTTGCGCCCTGCCTGCGGCCCCGCGCAACGCTTCCTTCACCTCCGAGGCCTAAATTCCCTGCTTGTGGGGCGGCTTGGACCAAGGGCGCACCCGCGGCGTGCCCCGTACGAGTTTGCGTTTTCATGACCGTTGCCACGTCGCTCATTCCCGGACTGGACGATATCGTCAAACGCGGCGACCCGCGGCGTCGCGGCGAGATCGCGCACGCCATCTCCCAATTGTTCTTTCAGGACGCCGAGAACCTCCGTCCCGATGTCATCGATCTCTTCGACAATCTGCTGATCGATCTCGTCCCGCATGCCGAGCTTGCCTCGCGCGTCGATCTCGCCGAACGCTTCTCACGCCTGAGCAACGCGCCCCGGCATCTCGTGAGTCAGCTCGCGCGCGAAAACGAAATCGCGGTGGCGGGTCCCGTGCTGCGCCATTCCCCCGTGCTCGACGACGATGCTCTCGTCGAGATCGCGCGACTGAAGGGCCAGGGCCATCTGCTGGCGATGAGCGAGCGCCCCACGCTGTCGGCTGTCATCACCGACGTGCTGGTCGAGCGCGGCGATCGCGACGTGGTGCGCCGCGCCGCCGGCAATTCCGGCGCGGAGTTCTCGCCTGGCAGCTATTCCGAGTTGATCAAGCGTGCCGCGCAGGATGGCGTGCTGACGCTCAGGATCGGCCAGCGTAGCGATCTTTCGGGCGAGAACCTGAAACAGCTTCTTGACGGTACGCTCGACGTCATCCGCCGTCGCCTCTCGAGCGTGGTCAATCCCGTGCGCCAGGTCGAGATCAAGCGCGCCATGGCGGCCATCGAGGAAGCCACGCTGCCGCCGGGCCCGCGTCGCGACTTCTCGGGAGCGCAACGTACGATTCTGGCCTTGCATCGCGGGGGCCATCTTGGCGAGAGCGCGCTGTTTGGCTTCGCGAAGGCCCACAAATACGAGGAGGCGATCGCGTCGCTCTCGGCGATGTCCGGCGTCCGCCTCTCTGTCCTCGACCGCCTGATCACGGGTGACCGCTACGATCCAATTCTGGTTCTGGCACGTGTGCTGAATGTCAGCTGGCCGACGGTGCGGGAGCTGATCCTGATGTGGTACGGCCCGAATCGCACGCCAGCCGATGCCGACCTTGAGCAGGCGCGCGCGAACTTTACTCGGCTGATGCCGACGACCGCAGAGCGCGTCGTGAATTTCTGGCGCAACCGGCAGACGATCTAGACCCGCCTGAATCGCAGATACGCCGCCTTGCGGCCTTCGCGCGTGGCCTTTCGGCCGTAGCGCGTCATCGTGTATCCGTCCCACGGCAGGCGAAAATCATCGGCGCGCTCCGCGAGCCAGACAAAGTCCTGCGAACGCGACAGATGCGACAGCGTCCAGGCGCAGTAATCGTCGATGTCGCAGACGAAACGAAATTCGCCGCCCACCTTCAACACGCGCGCCATCGCGGCGATGGTCCGGTCCTGGACGAAGCGCCGCTTCCAGTGCCGCCGTTTCGGCCAGGGATCGGGGTGGATCAGGTCGATCCGCGACAGCGAAGCTTCCGGCAGCCAGGCCAGGAGCTCGGCGGCATCGCCTGCGAACAGGCGGATGTTGCCGATGTCGGCGGCCTCGATCTGCGCGAGGATCTTCGCCATGCCGTTGACGTAAGGCTCGCAGCCGATGAAGCCGGTCGTGGCGAAGGTTTGCGCTTCCGCAGCAAGATGCTCGCCCCCGCCGAAGCCGATCTCGAGCCGCAAATCGTCGGCTGCGGGCCCGAAGATCTCGCGGGCATCCGCCGGCGCTTCGCGGTCGATGGCGAGCGCAAGGCGCGGCAGCAGATGATCGACCAGCTCGGCCTGGTGCTGCCTGAGCTTGTGGCCCTTGCGGCGTCCGAAGAAGGCGCGCTCGCTGTCCTCGCGATCGGGATCTGATTTGCGCTCACTCATCGTAGCGTCTGGTACAGGCGATGGAGCAGCCGCGCGCGCGGTTCGAGCGACGAGACGTAGAGCTGCTCGTGATGGGTGTGCGCGCCCTTGCCGTCGACGCCGAGCCCGTCGAGCGTCGCGGTGTGGGCGGCGGTGAAATTACCGTCCGAGCCGCCGCCGGTGTGAACGTCGAGCAGCTCGAAACCGATCTCCGTGGCAACGGTCTTTGCATGTTCGTACAGCGAGGCGCCTGCATTGCTCTTCTCGTAAGGCGGACGATTGAGCCCGCCCGTGACCTTGACGGTGACGCCATCCGTCTTCGATGTCAGGGCGAGGATCTTGCCGACGAATTCATCCGCGTCCTTGAAGCTCGGCACGCGCAGATCGATTTCGGCATGGGCTTCTTCCGGCGTCACGTTGGGCCGCGTGCCGCCGCGCACCACCCCGACATTGACGGTGACGCCGCGCGCCAGATCGTTCATCGCTTCCAGCGCCAGGATGACATTGGCGAGCTCGCGGATCGCGCTGCGGCCATCCTGGGGCCGCGTGCCGGCATGCGCGGGCACGCCCTTGATGAACACTTCGAATCGCCCGACGCCCTTGCGGCCGGTGACGATCTTGCCACCGTCGCGGGCCGGCTCCGTCACCAGCACGTATTTCGCCTTGCGCCCTTCGGTCTCGATGAGTGCGCGAGAGGTGGGGCTGCCGATCTCCTCGTCGGAGGTGAACAGATGGGTGATGCCGAGCGGCGGGCGATCGGCCGTGGCACAAAGCGCGCGAAAGGCGTGATGGGCGATGTAGGCGCCGCCCTTCATGTCGTAGATGCCGGGACCGAACGCGCTGTCGCCTTCGACCTTGAACGGCAGGCGCTCGATGAATCCCATGGGATGAACGGTATCGAGGTGGCTCAGCACCAGGATGCCGGGCCGGTCCTGGCCCCAGGTCGAGCGCGCCACGAGATGATCGCCGCAGCCGTCGACGCCGGCGATGCGCTCCAGCGAGACAGGGAGATCGCGGTATTGCTCCGCGACCATCGAGACCAGCTTGTTGACCTGTTCAGGTGCGTCAGTTGGCGTCTCGACCTCCACCCAGCGGCGGATGCCATCGAGAATAGTTTGGGAATCGAACCAATTGGAGCTGACCATGAGCGCATCTGTGCCTTTGAATCGCATCATCGAGGAGGACGCGCATCAAAGCGCGGCCGCAAATGACGACATAGGCCAGATTTGACGCAGTCTCAAATCGGATTGAGAGGGCGCGTCAGCGCTTGTCGGGGCCTTCGCGGGCCGCGATCTGCTCGACGAGATCGACGATCGAGCGGCGCATCTTCGAATCCGTGATTCGGGTGAACGCTTTGGTCAAAGCGAGTCCTTCGGAAGTTGCGAGGAAATCCGAGACGTAAGACGGCGATGCGCCTTCCGCGAAGCCGTCCGGCCCCGCCACGCCGCTCGGACCGCCCTCGAACAGGAAGGACACCGGCACCTGGAGAATTTCGGCAATTTGCTGGATGCGGCTCGCGCCGACCCGGTTTGTGCCCTTCTCGTATTTCTGCACTTGTTGGAAAGTCAGGCCCAAAGCTTCACCGAGCTTTTCCTGGCTCATGCCCAACATGATGCGGCGCATCCGCACGCGACTGCCGACATATTTGTCAACAGGGTTGGGCGCTTTCGACATTTCCTCAGCCCTCCAAACATCACCTTCGGCGCAATCAGGAATGCCTCAGGTGTAAGCAACGTCAAAATCAGACCCTGTTATTGGAAAACATTGCGGAGAAATTTAGCAATGCCCACTGTCTTTTGCAGCCGGTGCAGAATGAGGAGGCCGCGTGCAGTCTGTCAACCGTGGGACTACGGTTGTCAAAAGTTATCGGCCGCGGCTGCGTGATCAGGGGCGCCGCTTGGCAACACGTCGGCGGACCGCCAGAAACACGGCGAGCGCGACGAGCATGGCCGCGGGGACATCGCCCACGCGCGCATAGATGGTCGGCGGGATCGCGGCGGGCAGATTTGCATCCAAAACGCCTTCGATCCCGAGACCGAGGCTGGCGACGATGCGTCCCACCGGATCGATCACTGCGGAAACGCCGGTATTGGCGGAGCGAACCAGCGGCAATCCGAGCTCGATCGCGCGCATCCGCGCCTGTTCGAGGTGTTGGTAGGGGCCGGTCGAGATTCCGAACCAGCCGTCATTGGTGAGGTTCACGATCCAGCCCGGACGCTCATTGCGTCCAGCCACCTCGCCGGGAAAGATTGCTTCGTAGCAGATCAGCGGCAGCGCGGACGGTGCGCCGGGGACCGCCAGCGCATGCCGCACGGTGCCGGGAATGAAGCCACCGCGCACACGCGTGAGTTGCTCGAAACCGAGCTTCTCCATCAGACCCTGGTAGGGAAGAAACTCGCCGAACGGCACCAAATGCAGCTTGTCGTACATAGAGAGCACGCTGCCGTCGTGATCGATCACATAGATCGAATTATAGGCGCGGGTGATCGGCGTGCCCCGCGGCAGGTCGGGCGCGCGGACCGAGCCCGTGATCAGCACCGTGCCCTTGGGCAGAAGCTCCGCGATTTGCGCCATCGCATCGGCTTCGCGAGTGAGGAAGAACGGAAAGGCGGATTCCGGCCAGATCAGGATGGTGGCATCACGCACGCCGGTCGATTGCGGTCCGGAGGCGCGGTCCGACAAGGCCAGATATTTCTTCATCACCTCCGCCTTGGCGGCGTAGTTGAATTTCGCGTCCTGCTGGAGATCCGGCTGCATCAGGCGCAATTTGGTGCCGGCGACCATCGTGGTCGGATGCAGCGACAGGCGGATCGCGCCGAAGATACCCATGACAAGCAGGAGCGCCAGGGCCGCGGCCGGTGCGCGCCACGCCAGGCGGCGATCGGGCGTGCGGTCGATCAGCGCCGCGGGGCTCGCGAAGATCGCAACCGTCAGGAACGTCATGCCCCACAGGCCGATCAGCGACGCCGTTTGTGCCAGCGGCAGCGGCTCGGACAGCGCATAGCCGAACGCGTTCCAGGGAAAGCCGGTCAGCGCATGACCGCGCAGCCATTCGGTGATGGTGAGGCTTGCCGCGAGCGCAAGCACGCGCGTCGCGTTCTTGGTCCAGAGCAGGCGGGCGAGCGCAAAGCCCATTGCTGTGAAGATGGACAGATAGGCCGGCAGGCCCAGCACGGCGAACGGCGTCAGCCAGGCGAATACATCAGCGTCGACGAAGAAGGCGTAGCCGATCCAGTAGAGGCCGGGCACGAAATAGCCGAGTCCGAACCAGTAGCCGGTCAGCGCTGCGGCGGGGACGCCGCGATATCGTCCCGCGCCGGCGCCGTCGATCAGCCAGACCAGCACCGGAAAGGTGATGAAAAGCACCGGGAAGGCGTTGAACGGTGCCAGCGCCAGCACCGAGAGCGCGCCGGCAGCCATCGCGACGAGCGCGCGCTTCCATCCCCAGGTCAGGATGATGGCAAGCGCGATCTGGCGAAATCGCTGGAAAGGGCTCACTGCGGACCGGTCCCGTCGCTTGGCGGCGGGGTGGGGGTGTCGCTGGCCGCCGGCTGGCTGCCATCCGGCGCGGCCTCGCGGCGCCGGCTCTCGCGCTGGGTGCGCGGTGCGGGACGCTCCTTCCGCGTCGAGATCCGCAGTCGCTTGACCCGGCGCGGATCGGCATCGAGCACCTCGATCTCGTAATGGCCGGGGCCCGAGATCACCTCGCCGCGCACCGGCAGGCGCCCGACGAAACTGACGAGATAGCCGCCCAGCGTCTCCACTTCCTCGCCGGCCTCGCCGGTGACGAAATCTTCGCCGATCACGGTGCGGACGTCGTCGAGGCTGGCGCGGGCATCCGCGATGAAGGCGTTGTCGGGCAGCCGCACGATCGAGGGCGGCTCGTCACTGTCATGCTCGTCGTCGATCTCGCCGACGATCTGCTCGACGATGTCCTCGAGTGAGACCAGCCCGTCGCTGCCGCCATATTCGTCGACCACCAGCGCCAGATGGATGCGAGTGGCCTGCATCTGCGCGAGCAGGTCGATCGCCCGCATCGACGGCGGCACGTAGAGCAGCTTGCGGATGATGCGCGCTTCCTCGAGCGGCAGCGCGAGATCGACCGTACGCAGATCGAGCCCGGCCGGCAGCGGTTTCTTGCGCTTGGTTTTCGTGACCCCCGACACGCGCGCACGCGCGGTCATGAAGGCAAGCAGATCGCGGATATGGACGATGCCGACGGGATCGTCGAGCGTCTCGTTGTAGACCACAAGGCGCGAATGGCCGGCGCTCTCGAAGCGGTCCATCAACTCGCCGAGCGGGATGTCGCGCTTCACCGCGATGATGTCGGCGCGATGCACCATGACATCGGCGATGCGACGCTCGTGCAGGCCGAGGATGTTGCGCAGCATGGTGCGCTCGACCGTCGAGAAGCCGGTGTCGTCGGGCGTCGTGGCGTCGAGCACGACCTGGAGGTCGTCGCGTACCGAACCCGCCTTCCAGCCGAACAGGCTGCGAATGGCACGCAGCAGCCAGCCTTCCGCGGTCGGGCGCATCACCTCGCCTGAGGTCACCACGACCGGTAAATTGGCCGTGTGGCGCGGATTGTCGTGAATCGGGTCCGAATCCGGCATCTCAATGCGTCCCTGGGCGGTCGGCATAGGGGTCGGGAATGCCGAGATGAGCCAGGATCTCTCGTTCGAGCGCTTCCATTTCCTCGGCGTCGTCTTCGTTTTCGTGGTCGTAGCCGACCAGATGCAGGAAACCGTGCACGGCGAGATGGCTCAAATGATGATCGAACGGCTTTTGTTCCTCGTCCGCCTCACGCCGCATGGTCTCGTAGGCGATCGCGATGTCGCCGAGCATGCGCGGCGCATCGCCCGGTTTCCATTCGCCTTCCGGCTGCAGCGCGGGAAACGACAGCACGTTGGTCGGCTTGTCGATGCCGCGCCAGTTGCTGTTCAGCGTGCGGATGCCGGCATCATCGGTCAGCATCACCGCCACTTCCGCCTCCGCAACGTCTTCGTCGACATTCTCGGCGGCGGCCGCCACGGCGCGCTGGATCACGGCCTCGGATTCGGGCTCCCGCTGCCAGCAATCGGCGACGACGAGGACCTCGGTGATGGGAAGGTTGGGGTGTGACATTGTCCTTGTTCCGAACGAAGGGGCGCCGTGTCCGCGCCCATATGGTCCGGTTGCTGCCTCGTCAGGATTTACCGGCGGCCGGCCGCTGCGGCGCCCCTTCGTAGGCGGAGACGATCCGCGCCACGAGCTCGTGGCGGATCACGTCTTCGGCCTTGAAATGAACTTGCGCAATGCCTTCGACGCCGCTCAGCAGGCGCGTCGCTTCGGCGAGGCCCGAGGTCTGGCCGTTCGGCAAGTCGATCTGCGAGGGATCGCCTGTCACGATCATGCGGCTATTCTCGCCGAGGCGGGTCAAAAACATCTTCATCTGCATCGACGTGGTGTTCTGCGCCTCGTCCAGGATGATGGCCGCGTTGGTCAGCGTGCGGCCGCGCATGAAGGCGAGCGGCGCGATCTCGATCTCGCCGGTCTGCAGCGCGCGCTCGACGATGCGCGCGTCCATCAGGTCATAGAGCGCGTCGTAGATCGGGCGAAGATAAGGATCGACCTTCTCGCGGAGATCGCCGGGCAAAAAGCCGAGCCGCTCGCCGGCTTCCACCGCCGGGCGGGACAGGATGATCTTGTCGACTTCCTTGCGCTCGAACAGTTGCGCGGCATGCGCGACCGCGAGCCAGGTCTTGCCGGTGCCGGCGGGGCCGATGCCGAACACCAGCTCGTGGCGCTTCAGCGCGCGGATGTAGGAATCCTGCGCCGCCGTGCGCGCGCGCACCGGGCGCTTGCGCAAATTGATGCTGTCGAAGGTGGATTTGGCTGACTTGGCGTCGAACTCGAACAGCGAGCCCTGCGCGATCACGGCACGGATCGCGCCCTCGACCTCGCCCTGGTCGAGGTCCTGTCCCTTCACGGCCTGGGCGTAGAGCGTCTCCAGCACGCGGCGCGCGGCATCGCAGCCGTCACGCGAGCCGCCGATGGTGATGTGATTGCCCTTGGAATCGACGACGACACCGAGCCGCCGTTCGATCTGTGCCAGATGCTGGCCGTAAGGGCCAACCAGCGCGGACGCGGCGCGGTTGTCGTCGAAGTCGATGACGACCTGGGTCTCGGGCGGAACCTGCATGTCGCGGTCAAATTTGCGGCTAGGAGCGATGGAAGAAGACGAATCCGATGCGCTTTTGGGCAAGGGTTCAGGCTCCAGTGGCGATGGACGATATAGCGGGCTCGTGCGCCATGGCGAGCTCACCGAGGAAGCTGTAGCGTTCGAGGCTGTCGATCCGGACCGGCAGGATTTGTCCGATGATGTCGGGCGAGGCCATCACATGGGCGGGCTGGAGGAATGCGGTGCGGCCGACGATCTGGCCATCCTTGCGGGCCGGACGCTCGAACAGGACATCGACCGTTGAGCCAATCGCAGCCTTGTTGAAGGCCGATTGCTGGCTGTCGATCAGTTCCTGGAGCCGCTCCAATCGCTGGTCCATCTCGGAGGGGGACACCGTCTCCTGCATATCCGCGGCCGGCGTTCCCGGCCGGGCGGAGTATTTGAACGAATACGCAGCAGCGTAGCCGATTTGCGTGACAAGCGCGAGGGTCGCGAGAAAATCTTGCTCGCTCTCGCCCGGGAAGCCGACGATGAAATCTGATGAGAAAGCAATGTCTTGGCGTGCGGACCGGAAACGGTCGATGACATCAAGATAATCATCGGCGGTATGTTTCCGGTTCATGGCGGCCAAAATCCGGTCCGAGCCCGACTGCACCGGCAGGTGCACGAACGGCATCAAGGCATCGAGGTCACGATGGGCTGCGATCAGACTGTCATCGACATCGCGCGGATGGCTGGTCGAATAACGCAGCCGCGCGATGCCCGGAAGCGCCGCGAGGTGCTCCAGCAGCCGGCCGAGCGGCCAGCTTTTTCCGTCCGGCCCCTCGCCATGATAGGCGTTGACGTTCTGCCCGATCAGCGTGAGCTCGCGCACGCCGTTCTCAGTGAGCCGCTTTACGTCATCGACGATCTTTGCCACCGGCCGCGAGACTTCCGAGCCACGCGTGTAAGGCACGACGCAGAAGGTGCAGAACTTGTCGCAGCCTTCCTGCACCGTGACGAAAGCGGAAATGCCGCGGGCGCGGATCGCGCCGGGCTTGGGCTGCGCGAGGAAGCCGAACTTGTCCTCCGCAGGGAATTCGGTCTCGATGGCGCGGCCTTCATTGCCGGCGCGCTTCAGCAGCTGCGGCAAATGATGATAGCTCTGCGGTCCCACCACGACGTCGACCGCGGGCGCACGGCGCACGATCTCCTCGCCTTCGGCCTGTGCCACGCAGCCCGCGACCGCTATCTGCATGGTGCGCCCATCGCGCGCGGCGGCGTCCTTGGCGACGCGCAGGCGGCCCAGCTCCGAATAGACCTTTTCCGAGGCCTTCTCGCGGATATGGCAGGTATTGAGGATGACGAGGTCGGCGTCATCAGCGCTGGCCGTCTCCACGAATCCTTCCGGGGCCAGCGTGTCCACCATGCGCTGGGCATCGTAGACGTTCATCTGGCAGCCATATGATTTGATGTGCAGCTTGCGCGGCGGCGTCATGGAACCCGGAAATGAGGTGGGAGGACCGCCCTCAGATATAGGCTGGGGCTGCGGAAATCCAGCGATTGGGGTCTTTTTGGTCGCATTCCGGGGCGCGGCGCAGTCGCGAACCCGGAATCCAGAGGTTTTGGCACGAGATTCCGAGTTCGATGCTGGCGCATCGCCCCGGAATGACGCCGAGAGGAGGGATTCAGCTCGCCAGGGTGTCCGCCGCGACCTGCCGGACCAGCTCCGGCAATTGCCGCATATCGTCGAACGTCAATCCGGCCCCGGCGGCTCGTAGTCTTTCCGCATGGCCTGGCGGGCAATGGCTACCACCGTGAAAGCCCAGCACGGTCATCCCGGCGGCATGCGCGCCGGTCACCCCGGGGACGCTGTCCTCGATCACAAGACACCGCTCCGGCGCGACATTCATCTGCGCGGCGGCGAACAGAAAGAGATCGGGCGCGGGCTTGCCGCGTGCGACCTGGCTCGCGGAAAAGATGTTCGGAGCGAGCAGATCGTAGAGACCGGCGCAGGTCAGGCCGTGGTGGATCTTCTCCGGCGTGCCGCTCGACGCAACGCATTTGGGCAAATCGATTGCGCCAATCGCTGCGGCCACATGGGTGATCGGCTGCAAATCGCTGGCATAGAATTGCAGCGTCGCCGCATTCACTTGGCTTTCGAGATCGTCGGGAAGATTGCGGCCGATCTCCTGTTCGACCATTCGCCGTGCGTCTTTCTCGGATACGCCGAGAAAGCGGACCAGCACCTGCTCCGATGTGATCGGATAGCCGTGCCTGGACAGCACATCCGCATGCGCGCGACAGGAGATCACCTCGCTGTCCACGAGCACGCCATCGCAATCGAAGATGACGAGATCGATCGCCACTTAACTTGTGGGTTTGTCGTCGTCGAGCGGGACGCAATAGAGCTCGAGCCGATGATCGACCAACTTGTAACCGAGCTTGCGGGCGATCTCCGCCTGGAGCTTCTCGATCTCCTCGGAGGTGAACTCGATCACCTTGCCGTCGCGCAGGTTGATGAGGTGGTCGTGATGGCTGTCGCGCATCTGCTCGTAGCGCGCGCGGCCTTCGCGGAAATCATGGCGCTCGATGATGCCCGCATCCTCGAACAGTTTGACGGTACGATACACCGTCGAGATCGAGATCTTGTCGTCGACCGCGACACAGCGGCGGTACAGTTCCTCGACGTCGGGATGATCGACCGCCTCCGCGAGCACGCGGGCGATGACACGACGCTGCTCGGTCATGCGCATGCCGGTGGCGGCACAGCGCGCCTCGATGCCGGACGCCTTGGAAGCGGGGGAAGGTTTAAGACCAGTCATGTAATGTCCGCCTGACGGGGCGCTTTCTGCCATCAATGTTACGACAAGTCACGTCGCATCAGAAGTGCGTTCAATTGTTCCCCGTTCGGCTGCTTATAGTAGCGTTCGCGGCGTCCGACCACCATGAATCCGGTTCTGTCGTAGAGCCGCCGTGCCGGCTGGTTATTTTCCTCGACCTCCAGAAATATTGTGCGCACGCCGCGTCCTGCCAGATGGCCGAGATGGGTCATCAGCAGCGTGCGAGAGAGGCCGCGGCCGCGATGGGCCTGGTCGACCGCGATCGAGAGGATCTCCGCTTCGTCCGCACCGATCCGCGACACCGCGAAGCCCACGGTGTTGCGGCCGAGGCGCAACCGGTGCACCAGCGTGTTGCGCTCGCTGAGCATGCTCTCGAACTCGCCTTCGCCCCAACCGCGCGCGAAGGAGGCGCCGTGGAGCTGCGCGAGCCGTGCGACGTCGCGCGCGACAGCCGGCTCGACGACGGGCGTCCCGCCGCGCCACCATTCCGAGAACCATTTCATCATGAGCTTGCGGCTTGTGCTGCAAGCGGCAGTTGTGCAGACGGCTTGGCGTCGGGCGCCCGCAGATAGAACGGCCGCGCCGGATTTGTTGCGGGATCGGCCGCGGCGCCAAGCCATGCGACCCAGCCGATGTCGGGCGCGGGCTGCGCGTCCACCGCGACCGGCTGCGGCATGTCTTTCGGCCAGCGCTCGGCGAGAATCTTCGCGGCATTGCCGACCAGATGCGGCGCGCCGAATTGTGACGCCGCGATCGCTTCGTCGACGGGAGCGACGCCCGGCCGCACCAGCTGACTGCCGTCACCGGCCACGATCTGGAAATAGACGTGGTCGTGCCGCGCGTCGATCGCCGAGATCACCGGCGCCGCTCCGCTCTGGCCGACGACGGCGGCGGCATAGGCCGACAAGGTGGTCAGGCCGACGGCGGGCCGCTTCGCAGCGAGCGCAAGGCCGCGGGCCGCCGAAATGCCGACGCGCAGGCCGGTGAAACTTCCGGGGCCCATGGTGACCGCGATGCGGTCGAGCGCGGTGAAGGCGAGATTGGCTGACTGCATCACGCGCGCGATCATCGGCATCAGCGCTTCGGCGTGGCCGCGCTTCATCAGAAGCTGCTCCTGTGCGAGGAGCTGGCCGGAATCGGTGTCGAGAACGGCAACCGCGCACGCTTCCAGCGCGGTATCGATGGCGAGGATCAGCATGGAACGATCGTAGCACCATCTGTCATGGAATACTCGCCATCATGGCCGGGCTTGTCCCGGCCATCCACGCCTTTGCGGACCAGCCTACATCGGTCGGACTTCGACCACGTCGGGGACGAAGTGCTTGAGCAGGTTCTGGATGCCGTGCTGGAGCGTCGCGGTCGATGACGGGCAGCCGGCGCAGGAGCCCTTCATGTTGAGATAGACGATACCGTCCTTGAAGCCGCGGAAAGTGATGTCGCCGCCGTCATTGGCGACCGCGGGGCGCACGCGGGTCTCGATCAGATCCTTGATCATGTCGACCGTCTCGGCATCGGCCTCGTCGAAGAATTCGTCCTCGTCGTCGAGATCGACATCGCTCGCGGCAGCACCGTCGGCGAGCAGCGGCGCGCCGGACATATAGTGCTCCATGATGGCGCCGAGGATCGCGGGCTTGAGCTGTTGCCATTCACCGTTCGCCTTGGTCACGGTGATGAAGTCCGATCCGTAGAACACGCCGGTCACACCGGGGACCTCGAACAGCTTTTCGGCGAGCGGCGAGCGTGCGGCCGATTCGCGGTTGGCAAATTCCATCGGTCCGCCGTCGACCACGACGCGGCCGGGAATGAACTTCAGCGTGGCGGGATTGGGAGTGGCTTCGGTTTGAATGAACATGGTTTTCTCCAGACGTCGCCGGTTCAAGGCCGGCGCGTGCTCTATCCACTAGCAGATGGCGACGGCGAACGCACGGTCAAGGGGTAAGTTGGCCGTTCACCTGTTATATCAGCGGGTTAGTGTAGGGGTGCCAAACTCCCGCGGCGTCACGGCCGGGAGCCCGGGCATGACGAGCGCTTGAGTTTACGACAGCGAATCCACGCTCTGGTCGCTCAGCGCGCCGGAAATGACCGTCACTGGCACCGGGAACGTGCCCAGCGCGTGCGCGAGCAGCGAGACCAATGGCCCCGGGCCCTCCGCGCCGGGGTTCGCGGCGAGCACCAGCATGGCGATGTCGGGGTCCTCGTCGATCACCGCCAGCAGCTGTTCCATGGCGGCACCTTCGCGGATCACCCGTTCCGGCGTGATCGCGGCGATGCCGTTGGCGCGGCCGGCGGCACGGTCGAGCGCGGCTTCCGCTGCCTCCTGCGCTTCGGCGCGCATGATGTCGGCGACCCCCAGCCATTCCTGGCTCTGCTGCTCGGGCTCGATGATGCGGAGCATCACCACGCCGCCGCCGGCGCGGATCGCCCAGCGGC
Organism: Bradyrhizobium sp. MI1.10; assembly: GCF_055811035.1. NCBI lineage: Bacteria > Pseudomonadati > Pseudomonadota > Alphaproteobacteria > Hyphomicrobiales > Nitrobacteraceae > Bradyrhizobium > Bradyrhizobium sp. MI1.10. The sequence goes on along the minus strand of NZ_JBVVPN010000001.1, from coordinate 258,499 downwards.
TGGCGTAATAGACCGCACGGTCCCACTCGGCAGTGTCGTCGACGATGACGAGGCATTTGGGCTTGTGACCCGGCTCGAAACAAAGTCGCTTGCTGGTCATGCATGTCCCGGAATGTGCACGGCTGACATGCTGCCACACTCCGTCGTGCTTGGGGAGAGCGGAAGCGGCCGGCGCCATGACGTCGGCCGCGTTTTCGCGAACGCGCTTTAGCGCCGGCGGATGAAGCCGACGATGTCCTTCGAGAGCTTCATGGTCTCGTCGGCGATCGCGCGCGCCCGGTCGGCGCCGTCGTTCAGGATCGCGTCGATATGGCCGGGGTCGGCGACGAGGCGCTTCATCTCGCCGGCGATCGGCGCGAGCTTGGTGACGCACAAATCCACCAGCGCATTCTTGAAGCTGGAGAACTGGCCGCCGCCGAAATCCCTGAGCACGTCAGCCTTGGAGCGGCCGGAAAGCGCGGCGAAGATGCCGACGAGATTGTCGGCCTCGGGACGCGCTTCCAGACCCTTCTCCTCGGTCGGCAACGGCTCCGGGTCGGTCTTGGCCTTGCGCACCTTCTGCGCGATGGTGTCGGCATCGTCGGTCAAATTGATGCGCGAATTGTCCGACGCGTCCGACTTCGACATCTTCTTGGTGCCGTCGCGCAAGCTCATCACGCGCGTCGCCGGGCCCGTGATCAAGGGCTCCGGCAGCGGGAAGAACAGGCCGTCATTGGCGCCCTGGCTGCGGATCGAGTCGGCGAAGTCGTTGTTGAACTTCTGCGCGATGTCGCGCGAGAGTTCGAGATGCTGCTTCTGGTCCTCGCCGACCGGAACGTGGGTGGCGCGGTAAAGCAGGATGTCGGCGGCCATCAACACCGGATAGTCGAACAGCCCGACGGACGCGTTCTCGCGGTCCTTGCCGGCCTTCTCCTTGAACTGGGTCATGCGGCCCAGCCAGCCCATGCGCGCGACGCAGTTGAAGATCCAGGCGAGCTCGGCGTGGCCCGAGACCTGGCTCTGGTTGAACACGATGTGCTTCTTCGGATCGATGCCGCTGGCGATGAACGCCGCGGTCACCTCGCGGGTGTTGCGCGCGAGCTCGACCGGTCCACCCCAGACATCCACGCCCTGCGTGATCGCGTGCATGTCGACGACGCAATAGATGCAGTTGTGGGTTTCCTGCATCTTCACGAAGTTGACGATCGCGCCGAGGTAATTGCCGAGGTGCAGATTGCCCGTCGGCTGGACGCCCGAAAAAACCCGTTCAACGAATGCCATGGCAGCTTTCCTGCAAGATACGGGGCGTCGTTTCCAACAGCGGCGCTGCCCCGTCAAGGGTATTTCGCTAAACTCGGGCGCCGGGATCGGGCTGGGCGGGGCGCTTCAAGGCACCGGCCGCCTCGCGCCAGGACGCGACGCGGAGGATTTGCAGGAGCAAGCCATAGACGACGATTCCGGCGGCGATCTGTGATCCCAGCGCAATGAAGCGGATGAGCCCATGGGCCTCCGAAGGCAAGAGGCCCGCCGTCAGCCACAGCAGGCCGCCCATGACGAGCGCGGCGAGCACGATCCGCGGCAGCCGGTTGCGGGCGGCGGCATCGACCGAGAAGCCGAATTCACTGTTGCCTTTCCGGAGCAGCGAGATCGCACTGCTCCAGGCGCCGGCGGCAATGCTGGCGGCGATCCCGCTTGCGCCGAAGAAATGACCGAGCAGGCTCGCGAGCGCGACCGCGACCACGAACCCTTTGGCAGTCGCAAGCAGCGGCGTCATCGTGTCGCCGCGGGCAAAATAGGCTGGCGAGAGCGCCTTGATCAGCACATGCGCCGGCAGTCCCAGCGCCAGCCACATCAGGGCGCACGCCGTGGCCGCACTGTCCTCCGCGCCAAAGGCGCCATGCTCGAACAGCAGCCGCACGATCGGCTCCGCCAGCACGATCAGGCCGAGCGTCGCTGGCAATGCCAGCCCGGTCGCGAGTTCCAGCGCGCGCGATTCGGCATGCGCAACCGCGTCACGGTCACCGCTCCTCACCGCGTGCGTCAGCTCCGGCACCAGCACCGTACCCATGGCGACGCCGACAATGCCAAGCGGCAGCTCGATCAGGCGGTTGGCGAAATAGAGCCAGGAGACCGCGGCGGGCGTGGCGGAGGCGATGATCGCACCGGCCACCATCAGCCATTGCGGGCCGGAGCTCGCGATCATGCCCGGGATCGCCTTGGCGAAGAAGCCGCGCATGTCCTTGTCGAAGCTCACGCGCAGCGGTGTCGCCAGACGCGCCCTTCGCTGCGACAGCAGCATCAGCAGCTGCAACAGACCGGCGATGCCGACGGTGGCCGCCAGCATCCACGCGGCAAAGACGGCATCGACGTGCCAGACAAGCAGCAGCGTGATCGCGGCGATCAAGGCGATGTTGAACAGCAGCGGTGAGAACGCGGTGAGTGCGAAGCGCCCCTGCGCGTTGAGCAGGCCCATCAGTACCGTGACGGGTCCCGCGAAGGCGAGATAGGGCAGCATCAGCCGCGCATTCTGGACGGCGAGATCGAGCGATGCGCTGCCGACGAAGCCCGGCGCGATGATCATGATGATCAGCGGCATCAGAAGTGCAATTACGACCGAGATTGCGATCAGGCCCGCGCTCACTGTGCCGAGCACGCGTCCCGCGAACGCCGCCGCAGCCGCCTCGCCTTCGCTGTCACGAACGCGCAGCCAGGCCGGGATCAACGCCGCATTCAAGGCCCCCTCGCTGAGCAGGCGCCGCACCACATTGACGAGCTGAAATGCCACCAGAAACGCGTCCGCCACGGCGCCGGTGCCGAGCAGCGCCGCGATCAGGGAATCGCGTGCAAAGCCCAGCAGCCGTGAAGCCAGTGTCCCCGTCGAGACGGTCAGGAAGGAGCGGATCATCGGAACTGCATAATACCGTTGCTTGCCCGCGGAGGGCCGGCCGTGATAGGCCGCGAGCCAGATTTCAGACCGACAGGAAGCGGATTTCCGCGGGTATCGCAATCCGCCAAACAGGATCAAGGTGAATGGCTGACGTGAAATATGACGTTCTCGGCATCGGCAACGCGCTGTTCGACGTGCTGGTCAAGACCGATGAAGCCTTTCTGGGCAAGCACGGCATGACCAAGGGCAGCATGTCCCTGATCGACGAGGCGCGGGCCGCCGCCATCTACAAGGACATGGGCCCGGCGACGGAAGTTTCCGGCGGTTCGGCTGCCAACACCATCGTCGGCATCGGCAGCCTTGGCGCGCGTGCCGCCTATGTCGGCAAGGTCAAGGACGACCAGATCGGCAAGCTCTACGTCCACGACATCCGCGCGGCCGGCGTCGCCTTCAACACGCCCGCGGCGAAGGACGGCCCTGCGACCGGCTGCTCCTACATCCTGGTGACCGATGACGGCGAGCGCACCATGAACACCTATCTCGGCGCCGCGCAGGATTTGTCGCCCGCCGACATCGACCCGGCCGAGATCGCCGCGGCCGGCATCGTCTACCTCGAGGGCTATCTCTGGGACCCCAAGAACGCCAAGGACGCCTTCGTCAAGGCGGCCAAGATCGCCCATGATGCCAGGCGCAAGGTGGCGCTGACATTATCGGATTCCTTCTGCGTCGATCGTTATCGCGACGAATTCCTGGGGCTGATGCGCAACGGCACCGTCGATATCGTGTTCGCCAACGAGTCCGAGCTGCATTCGCTCTACCAGACCTCGGACTTCGACACGGCGCTCAAGCAATTGCGCAACGACGTCAATCTCGGCGTGGTCACCCGCAGCGAAAAGGGCTGCATGGTGGTTTCGGCTGAAGACGCCGTCGCAGCGCCGGCGTCTCCGATCGCGAAACTCGTGGACACCACCGGCGCCGGCGACCTCTTCGCTGCCGGCTTCCTGTTCGGTCTGGCGCGCAACCTGCCCTACAAGCAGTGCGGCGAGCTCGGCGCGCTCGCGGCCGCCGAAGTGATTCAGCACATCGGCGCGCGTCCGCAGGTGTCGCTGAAGGAGCTGGCTGAGCAGCGCGGGTTGACGGTTTAAGGTGGACTCTCTCTCACCCGTCATTGCGAGAGCGCAGCGACGAAGCAATCCAGACTGCCTCTGCGGAAAGATTCTGGATTGCTTCGCTGCGCTCGCAATGACGATTGAGTTGGCAACCTACGCAGTCTTCGCGGCCTTCAGTCCAAGCCGTTGCTCCACCTCGTCGCGCATCAGGAATTTCTGGATCTTTCCGGTCACGGTCATCGGAAACTCGTCGACGAATTCCACGTATCGCGGAATCTTGTTGTGGGCGATCTGGCCGTCGCAGAAGGCGCGCACCTCTTCCATCGTCAGCGTCTCGCCGGACCTGACCCGGATCCAGGCGCAGAGCTCCTCGCCATAGCGGGTATCCGCAACGCCGAAGATCTGCACGTCCTGAATCTTGGGGTGCCGATAGAGAAATTCCTCGATCTCGCGTGGATAGAGGTTCTCGCCGCCGCGGATCACCATGTCCTTGATGCGGCCGACGATGTTGCAATAACCCTGGTCGTCGATGATGGCGATGTCGCCGGTATGCATCCAGCCATTGGCGTCGAGCACATCCGCGGTCTTCTCCGGCTCCTCCCAATAGCCCAGCATCACGCTGTAGCCACGGGTGCAGAGCTCGCCCCGTTCGCCGCGCTTGACGATCTTGCCGTCGAGATCGACGACCTTGACCTCGACATGCGGATGGATTCGCCCGACCGTCGAGACGCGGCGATCGAGCGGATCGTCGACGGCGCTCTGGAAGCTGACCGGGCTCGTCTCGGTCATGCCATAGGCGATCGTGACCTCGCCCATGTTCATCTCGCTATTGACGCGCTTCATCACCTCGATCGGGCAGGGTGCACCGGCCATGATGCCGGTGCGCAACGATGTCAGATTGAAGTTCGAGAATTCGCTGTGGTCGAGTTCGGCGATGAACATCGTCGGCACACCGTACAGCGCGGTGCATTTTTCCTGCTCGATCGTCCGCAGCGTCGCGAGCGGATCAAACCCCTCGCCGGGATAGACCATGGTCGCGCCGAGCGTGACGGAGGCGAGATTGCCCATCACCATGCCGAAGCAATGATAGAGCGGCACCGGAATGCAGATGCGGTCCGCTTCGGTCAGGCGCATGGCGCGGCCGACGAAATAGCCGTTGTTGAGAATGTTGTGATGGGTCAGCGTCACGCCCTTGGGCGATCCCGTCGTTCCACTGGTGAACTGGACGTTGACGGCATCGTCGAATTGCAGGGAGGCACCGAGCGCGGCGAGCTGCTCACGGTGCGGGGGTCCGGCCATGCCGGCGACCTCGTCGAACGGAATCGTGCCCGGACAGGCGGGGCCGCCGATCTGGATCACGATGCGCAAGTCCGGCAGCCGCGCGGCGCGCAATTGCCCGGGCTTGGCGGTCGCAAGCTCCGGCAACAGCGTGTTGAGCATGTCCATGTAGTTGCTGGTCTTGAACGCCGTCGCGGTGACGATGGCGCTGCATCCGACCTTGTGAAGCGCGAATTCCAGCTCGCTCAGCCGGTAGGCCGGATTGATCGTCACCAGGATAAGGCCGGCCTTGGCGGCGGCGAATTGTGTCAGCGTCCATTCCGGCCGGTTCAGCGACCAGATGCCGATCCGTTCGCCGCGTTCGAGACCGAGCGCGACAAAGCCGGCGGCGAGCGCGTCGACCCGCTCGGCAAACTCCCTCCATGTCCACCTCACGCCGTGGCTGGGCGAGACCAGCGCCTCGCGATCGCCCCAGCGCCGCGCGGCCTGATCGAGGCTGCGCCCGATGGTGTCGCCGAGCAGCGGCGTGTCGGAGATGCCGCAAACGTAACTGTCGGCTTTGTCTGCCAAGATCATGTCCTCCAGTCAGGTGCGTGACGGCCGGGACAACAAGCCCGGCCGTGACGCGTCGTGAGAGTCAGGCGCGCCTTACGCCGCCTTCTGCCCGCTGCCGGCATCGAGCCCGGCATAGACACCGCGCTCGAAGCCGGCAAAAGCCTCGAGACACTTTGCGTCGGCGAATGGCAGCAACTGCATCAGGATCACGCCGGTGACGTCGCGCGCCGGGTCGATCCAGTAGTAGGTGTTGGCGAGGCCCGCCCAGGCGAGGCTGCCCGCGCTGCGCCCCTCGGCGGTCTTGGCGGTGTTGATCATGAAGCTGAGGCCCCACTTCTTCACCTGCTCCGGATAGAGATCGACGTCATTGGTGTACATCGGCGCCGCCGTGGTCATCTTGCCCATGGCGAGATCGCCGATGTGGTTCTGCCCCATCGTCGCGATGGTCTCGGCCTTCAGCACCTGATTGCCGTTGCCGCGGCCCTTGTTGAGGATCATCTGGGTAAACCTGATATAATCGGCCGCGGTCGAATAAAGGCCGCCGCCACCCATATGGAATTCCGGCTCCTGTTCGAGCTCGAACGGGATCGCGGCGAGCTGGCCATCCTCGCCACGCGCATGCATGCCGACCAGGCGCTTGCGCATGTCGGCGGTGATCTTGAAAGCGGTATCGCTCATGCCGAGCGGTGCGAACAGATTGTCGCGCAGATAGGCATCGAGGCGCTTGCCGCTGACGGCTTCCACCGCCTTGCCGACGAAATCGATATTGGTGCCGTATTCCCAGCGCGTGCCGGGGTCGGTCATAATAGGCGTCTTCAATGCCGCGTTCTGGCAGGTGGTGATGGCGGGGATGCCGTTCTTGTCCAGATAGACCGCGAGATCGCCGTTCCACATGTTGTAGCAGAAGCCTGCCGTGTGGGTCATGAGCTGGCGCAGCGTGATCGGCCCCTTGGCTGGCCGCAGCTTGGCCTCGCCCTTGGCGTCAAAGCCTTCGAGCACCTGCGGCTTGGCGAGATCAGGCAACACCTCGCCGATCGGCGCATCCAGCGACAGCTTGCCCTGTTCGACGAGCTGCATCGCGCCCGCTGATGTCACCGCCTTCGTCATCGATGCGATCCAGAACACGCTGTCGGCGGTCATCGCATCCGGCTTGGACAGGTCGCGTTTGCCGAACGCGCCCTGATACAGCACGTCGGTACCGCTGGCAGCAATGGCGACGACGCCGGGAATCTCTCCGGCTTCGCTCTTCTGGCGCAGAATCTGATCGATCTCAGCTTTGCCTTGCATACGCGTTTCCTCCGGTTTGATTATTGTTGGAAGCGATCGATTGTCCTCCCGCGTCCGCCGCCCGGCAAGCACATCCGCGTACCTGCCCCGGTCGCGATGTCGTGACTTGACGGTCCGTCACCCACGCAGGACGACAATAGGCCGAACCGCAACACGCAGTCACAATCTTCGGTGGATGTCCGCAACCAGCCGTGCCCTTGGATGGGCCTGGGCGAAATGTTTCGAAAGTTTTCGAGCACTTGAAACATTTTGTGAGTTGTGGCGTTCAGCACCGGGCCCAATCGCGGGCAAACGTTAAGACTTGATGCAAATTTGGCGGCCGCCCACCGGCCGCCAGGGGGACCTCAGATGATTTCGACCTGGAGCGAATGGAAGCGCTATCCCCGTGCCGGACGGGGCGAAAACCTGGAAGCGCCGATCGCGCCTGGGATCTATGAGGTCCGCATCGCCGGCACCGGTGCGCTCTATTCGTTCGGCGCGGTCGACAATCTGGCGCAGGCGCTTGCGCTGCTGCCGGTCGGCTCGAAGTCCTGGTTCGGCCGCCGCAACGCGTCCGACGTCCCCGATCTCGAATACCGGACCTGCGCGACCTCCTCCAAGGCCGACGCCAAGGCGGCCGCCGAGCGCATGATCGGACGGCGTGAGACCTATCTGAGCGGCGCGGCGTAAGGATGCGCCGCTCCTAGCCTGGCTCCCAGCAGATGTGCGTTGCGGGACGGTGCATTGCGCGCCGCTTCTCCCTATATTCCGGCCGAACCGGAACAGCCCGCAAAGCCCCGCAGGAGCAACGCCATGACCCCGACCGCCGCCGCACGTGCCCAGCACGCCACGTCCAATTTGCGCGACCGGTTGAAGGACCCGTCGCTGCTGAAGGAGGCCTGCTACATCGACGGCGCCTGGGTCGGCTCGCCCGTCTTCGCCGTCAACAATCCCGCCACCGGCGTCGAGCTCGCAAAGGTTCCACAGCTCTCCGCGGATGATGCCACCAGGGCGGTCGAGGCAGCCGAACGCGCCTTCCCGGGCTGGGCCAAGCACACCGCCAAGCAGCGCTCCAATATCTTGCGCAAATGGTTCGAGCTGATCATCGCCAATCGCGAGGACCTCGCGCTGATCCTCACCTCTGAGCAGGGCAAGCCGCTCAGTGAAGCGCTCGGCGAGGTCGACATCGGCGGCGCCTATGTCGAATTTTTCGCCGAGGAAGCCCGCCGCGTCTATGGCGAGACCATTCCGACGCAGCGGCCGGATGCGCGCTTGCTCGCGATCAAGCAGCCGATCGGCGTCTGCGGCGCGATCACGCCGTGGAATTTCCCGAACTCGATGATCACACGAAAGGTTTCGCCGGCGCTTGCGGCCGGCTGCACCGTGGTGCTCAAGCCCGCCAATGAAACGCCGCTGTCGGCGCTGGCGCTTGCCGCGCTCGCGGAGAAAGCCGGCGTGCCCAAGGGGGTGTTCAACGTCATCACCGGCGATGCCGCGCCGATCGGCAAGGTGCTGTGCGAGCATCCGGCCGTGCGTTTCGTCGGCTTCACCGGCTCGACTGCGGTCGGCAAGATTCTCTACCGGCAGGCCTCCGTCGGCGTGAAGCGGCTCGGCCTCGAGCTCGGCGGCAACGCGCCGTTCATCGTGTTCGACGACGCGGATATCGATGCGGCGGTCGAAGGCGCCATCGTCTCGAAATACCGTAACATGGGCCAGACCTGCGTCTGCGCCAACCGCATCTACGCCCAGGACAAGATCTACGACGAGTTCGTGCAGAAGCTGTCGAAGAAGGTCGCGGCGATGAAGATCGGCGACGGTACGGAAACCGGCGTCACGCAAGGCCCGCTGATCAACTTGAAAGCGGTCGACAAGGTCGAGCGCCACATTGCGGACGCCGTGAAGCGCGGCGCCAAGGTCGTCACCGGCGGCAAGCGCAGCGAGCTCGGACGCTCGTTCTTCGAGCCGACGGTGCTCTCCGACGTCAAGCCGGACTCGCTGGTGGCGCAAGAGGAAACCTTCGGCCCGCTCGCGCCGGTGATCCGCTTCAAGGACGAGGCCGACGTGATCGCGATGTGCAACGCCTCGCCGTTCGGGCTCGCCTCCTACTTCTACTCCCGCGATCTCGGCCGCGTCTGGCGCGTCGCCGAAGCGCTGGAGTCGGGCATGGTCGGCGTCAACACCGGCCTGATCACGACCGAAGTCGCGCCCTTCGGCGGCGTCAAGGAAAGCGGCCTCGGCCGCGAAGGCTCGCATCACGGCATGGAAGAATATGTCGAGATCAAATACGTGATGATGGCGGGGGTGTAAGGGCTCGCCATCATTCCTCCACGTCATTGCGAGCGAAGCGAAGCAATCCAGAATCTTTCCACCGAGACAGTCTGGATTGCTTCGTCGCAAGAGCTCCTCGCAATGACGAAGCTACGCGCTAATCACCGCCTCAACACCGCGATCGTCCGGTTCGCAAAGGTCAGCCGCTCCGCCATGACCGACACGAAATAGGTCAGCAGCTTGTGGCTGAGTGCGGGATCCTCGACCTTGATCGCGTCGAACTGGTGCGTATTCAGCACGTAGAGCACGCTGTCGACTTCGGCCTGGATGGTGGCGCTGCGCGGTGTCTGTGACACCAGCCCCATCTCGCCGATCGTGGTGTAACGGCCGAGGCTGCGCACGCGCGTGGTGCGGTCGTCGTCGGCAGGAATCATGATACCGACGCGGCCCTCGAGGATGAAATGCATGGAATCGGCGGGATCGCCGGCTTGCACGATGACCTCGCCGGCTTCGACCTCGATGCGCTGGCAGCGGCGGATCAGTTCGTCGGCGCCATCCTCGCTGCCAAGCATTCGCGTGAACCAGTCGCGCAGGCTGGCTTCTTCCTGCGCCAGCTCCTGATGCTGCGAGATGAGCTCGTTCTCGCACCATTCCAGCGCGCGATCGAGCTCGGGGATGATGGTGACGCCCTCGCCGACGAAGTCGCTGGAGCGCAGTACCTTCTCGGCCGTGGCCGACAGATGCACCAGGATCAGCTCGACGCCGAGTTCGCCGGCGCTGCGCTTGATCTGGGCGAAGCTATAGGCAGCCGATGAATCCACGCCGGTGACGAGCTTGAAGTCAAACAGCAGATAGCGGCATTCGGGCCGCTCCTGCAGCAGCCGCTTGACGTGCTGGTAGAGCCGGTTGGCCGAGCCGAAGAACAGATAGCTCTGGAGATTGAGGCCCTGGATCTTGCCGCCATGGGCCAGCAGCACGTCCTGATCGTCGCGCGAGCGGTCGAGCGAGGAGCGGTACTCCGAGCCGTCGAAACTGTACTTGATCGACTCCACCCGTGCGGCGCTGAACGCAAACGTCGCGCAGCCGATGATGACGCCGATCAGGATGCCCGGCACAAAACCCCAGGCGACGATGATCGCGATGATGGTGATCAGCGACAGATATTCCAGCTTCGACAGCCGCTTGCGCGACTCGACGATCCATTTGTGCAGCTGGTCGGCGCCGAGATAGAGCAACAGGCCGCCGAGCACGAATTTGGGGATGAAGCCGAGCAGCTCGGGTGCGACGGCGAGCACCAGCAGCGACAGCGCTGCGGCCGTGAGGCCGGACAGGCGCCCGCGGCCGCCGCTGGAGAAATTAAGCATCGAGCGGCTGGTCGAGCTGCAGCCGGGATAGCCGCCCAGCACGCCGGTCAGGATATTGGCGGCGCCGGTGACGTTCAGCTCAGATTCCAGATTGGCTTCGCGATGCGTGGCCACCTCGATGCCGGTGGTGTTGAACAGCGTGCTCGAGGCGGTGACGAAGATGACGGCGACGACATTGCCAAGCAGGTCCGGGATGGCAAACCAGGGATATCGGGCGAGATCGTCGCTGTGCCAGGGCAGCATGAAGACCGCTTGCGGCGGGGACTGAAAGGTCCAGCCCAACGTGCGCGCGTCGTCGAAGGAAACGCCGGTGATCCAGAATGCCAGATGCGCGGTGAGCACGCCGCCGACCAGGATGATCGGCAGTCCGAACGGGCTGCGCGAGCGGTGCCAGGTGAAATACAGCACCAGCGCCATCGCGCAGGCGGCACCGAGCTCCAGCAGGATGGTACGGTTGGCGAAGTGCGACAGTGTCGCGAATTGCAGGGGATGGTCGGTGATCACCCGGACCGCACCCATGACGATGAGAAGTCCGGTTGCGCCGAGGAAGCCGCCGACCACCGGATAAGGCACGTAGCGGATGGCGCGGCCAAGCCGGGTCAGGCCCAGTCCACACAGCACCAATCCTGTCAGCATCGTCGACAGGCCGAGCGTGATCAGGACCGGTGACAGCAACGGCGCTGACAGGTTCGCCGTCTCGATCCGTTCGACCACGGAGGCCGCCAGGATACCCGTCACCGCCGCGGTCGAGCTGTCGGGGGCTGCAATCGCGAAGGGCAGGGAGCTGCCGAGCGCGACGACGGCCGCAAGCACCGCAGAGCTGACGAAGGTTGCCGTGATGCCGTAGGACAGATAGGGCGACAACGGCCCCGCGAAGATCAGCAGCGAGTAGGACAGTCCGAATGTGACGGTCAGGACGCTGGCGGCGCTCCCGCCCAATATATCATTCAGCGCGCGCTTGAGGGCCGGAGTAAGCCCGGTCGACGGAGTGAAGCCAATCGCTGGATCTGTCACGCCGTGACACTCGCTCGTGAATATTCCCCTCCGAGAGGTAGACGACTGCGAGCCCAGCGCAACAGGATTCTTGCAAGCCGGATGGAAGAAACCGAAGCGCCCGCCATTCGTCGTCGTCCTGGCGAAAGCCAGGACCCATTACCCCAGGGAGCAGTTTGGCGAAGACTGTGCGTTCGGGATTTGCACCGAACGCACGCGATAGACCTCGCGGTATGGGTCCTGGCTTTCGCCAGGACGACGCCGGGGAGGCATCGAGCCGGCGGGCAATGACGGAGCGGGACGAAACAGCCGAGCTAAATCTTCAGCTCACTCCCCGTCACCCGGCGGTATGCTTCCAGATATCGCTTGCTGGTCGCGTCCACCACGCTTGCGGGCAAAGGCGGCGGCGGGGCGTCGCCATTCCAGCGGCCGGCGCGGCGTTCGACGTCGAGATAGTCGCGCAGCGGCTGCTTGTCGAAGCTCGCCTGCGGCTGGCCGGGCTTGTAGGCGTCGACGGCCCAGAATCGCGAGGAGTCCGGCGTCATGACTTCGTCGATCAGGATGATGCGGCCGTCCTTGTCGCGGCCGAATTCGAACTTGGTGTCGGCGATGATGATGCCCTGCTCGCGGGCGAGCTCCTCGCCGAGCGTGTAGATCGCGCGCGTCATGCTCTCGAGCGTGTAGGCCGTCTCATCGCCGACGACCTCGCGCATCTTCGCGATGGTGATGTTCTCGTCATGGCCGGTCTCGGCTTTGGTCGCCGGGCTGAAGATCGAAGGCTCCAGCTTCTCGCTTTCGACAAGGCCTGCTTTCAGCTTCTCGCCGGCCAGCGTCCCGCTTGCTGCATATTCCTTCCAGGCCGAGCCCGAGAGATAACCGCGGATCACGCATTCGATCGGAAATACCGTGGTGCGGCGGCACAGCATGGCGCGGCCGAGAATTTCGGCGCGATGCGGCTTCAAGGCCGGCACAGCGGCGATGATCTCGTCGGTGTCGGCGCTGATCATGTGATGCGGCACCACGCCTTCGAGCTCGCCAAACCAGAAGGCGCTGATTTGCGTCAGCACCGCGCCCTTCATCGGAATGGTCTCGCCCATCACGACGTCGAAGGCGCTGATGCGGTCGGTGGTGACGAGCAGCAGGCGGTCGTCGTCGACGGCGTAGATATCGCGCACCTTGCCGCGCCCGATCTTAGGCAGGGGCAGGTCGCTGGAGAGCATGGCGGTCATCGGCAGAACTTTCGGAGCAAGGCCTTGCGACAGGACATCCGGCCGCGCCTGATCGCGCGACCGGAAACCGGGATAGCCTATTCCGGCAGCGGAATGAACTCATGTTCCTGCGGAACTGCGGCGAAGCGGCCGGTTTTCCAGTCCTGCTTGGCCTGCTCGATCCGCTCCTTGCTGGAGGAGACGAAATTCCACCAGATGTGGCGCGGGCCCTCCAGGGCGTCGCCGCCCAGAAACATCATCCGCGTGGCCTTGAGCGCCCTCACCGTGATGCGGTCGCCCGGACGGAAGATTAGCAGTCGCGGCCCCTCGTAGCGCTCGTTCGCGATCTCGACCTCGCCATCGACGACGTAGATGGCGCGCTCCTCGTGATCGGGATCGAGCGGCACGATCGCGCCCGCGACCGCCGTGACCTCGGTATAGAACCAGGGCGACACCATCGAAACAGGCGAGGTGACGCCGAAGGCCGAGCCCGCGATCACCTTCGCGGTGAAGTCGCGCTCGGAGACCATCGGCAGGTCACCCGCGCCGTAGTGCTGGAACGACGGTGCGATCTCTTCCGATCCGGCCGGCAGCGCGATCCAGCTTTGCAGGCCCAGCATCTTCTGCCCCGAGGCGCGCTGCACATCCGGCGTGCGCTCGGAATGCGCGATGCCGCGGCCGGCTGTCATCAAATTCATCGCGCCGGGCTGGATCTCCTGGATGTTGCCCTCGCTGTCGCGATGCATGATCGCGCCGTCGAACAGATAGGTGACGGTAGCAAGCCCGATATGCGGGTGCGGCCGTACGTCCATGCCCTTGCCGGAGACGAATTGCACCGGCCCGAAATGATCGAAGAAGATGAAGGGTCCGACCATCTGCCGCTTGCCGTGCGGCAGCGCGCGCCGCACCGCGAAGCCGTCGCCGAGATCGCGCGTGCGCGGCACGATGACGAGATCGAGCGCATCGCAGGACATGGGATCGCCGAGCACGGGATCGTTCGAGGGTTGCCAGCTCATGGTAGGGCTCCTTTTGGCTTTTTCGAGCTAAATCGTAGCAGGATTTCGTGCGGCCGTCGCGGCTAAGCCTGGGCCACACACTCCGCCGTCATCGCCCGCGAAAGCGGGCGATCCAGTACGCCGCGGCCTATCGGTTCGATCACTGCCGTCTCGGCGTACTGGATCGTCCGGTCAAGCCGGACGATGACAGCTGTGGTGCGGATGGTGCTTGAAAACATACGCCTGACGAAGGATGTTTGGCTGATGTCAACCGCGACCCATCGCATCACCCGATGACCCTTGCCGCAACCGAGCTCGCCTTTCGCGCCGCCGCCGTGGCGCTGCTGCTGGTGCTGGCAGCGTCATTGCTCTCGGATTTCCGCAATGTGCTGGCAGCCCGGCTCGGTGCAGCCTTTGCGCTCGGCTCGGCCGCGCATGCTGTGAGCTATTCCGTCGGAACTTCATCGCTGGTCCCGGCATGGCATGCGCCGCTGATCGCGGTGTCGACCGGCAATATCGTGGTGTTCTGGCTGTTCACGCGCGCATTGTTCGACGATGAGTTTCGCCTGCGCCGGTGGCACGGATTGACCTGGGGGTTGGTGACAGCGTTCAGCTTCGTCAGTTGTCTCTGGATCGCACCCGGCGGACATGTCCGGTTCGCCGTCACCGCGGTGAACCTGATTGTGCTCGGCTTCATTGCGCTCGCGATCATGCAGACGATCGGCTCATGGTCGGCCGATCTGGTCGAGCGCCGCCGCCGTGTTCGCATCTTCATCGTCTGTGCTGCCGCGCTCTATGGCGGATTGAACGCGCTGCTCCAGATCCTCGTCGTCGGCAGCGACGTCGGCGATGTCGCCAACACCGTCAATACAGGCGTGCTCGCCAGCATCGTCGCGGCCATCGTCTATGCGATGATGCGGGTGGACGGCGCCGACCTGTTTCCAGCCGCCGCGGAGGCTGCGCCGGCGATCGCGGCGAGCCAGCCTATGGGCGAGGACGCCGCCGACCAAAAGCTGATCGACGCCCTGATGCGGCTGATGGCGCACGAGCGGATCTATCGCCAGGAGAACATCAGCATCGGCGTGCTCGCGGGCCGGCTGAAAATTCCCGAATACCGGCTGCGCCGGCTGATCAACCAGGGGCTCGGCTACCGCAATTTCAATGTGTTCCTGAACAACCACCGGATCGAGGAGGCCAAGGCAGCCCTCGCCGATCCCGCCCAGGCCGAGGTCCCCGTCATCACCATCGCGATGGATTCCGGCTTCCAGTCGCTCGGCCCGTTCAACCGCGCCTTCAAGGCCGTGACCGGCGTGACGCCGACAGAATACCGGCGGCTCAAGGTGAATGCCGTCTGATCTTTAGTGTACTGAAATATCTAGGTTATTTTGGAATCGACGAGCGTCTCGCGGTTTCCAGCTACGCCGTTTTCCAAATTCGGCGAGCGGGCATCGCGTGAATGCCGCTTCGTCTCCGGCACACGCCTCAAGCCGGAGCAAGCCCGTGACCCGCCGCAAGATTGTCCTTCTCACCGCCACCATCGTCTTTGCCGGCCTCGCGCTCGGCGCGGTTCGCGCCCATGACGTGCCCAAGGTCGCCACCGGCTTCATCGCCGACGTGCTCTGTTCCGAGACGTTTGTCTCGGGCCTCGATGTCAGGCGTAATTTGACGGAGACCATTGATGCGATGCCGGGCGCCGGTTTGCTCACCTGGGCGATGGACTATCAGGTCGATCGCGCGCGCAAGGACGTTACGGTGACGCTGTTCGGCATTGGCCGCAGCCATGCCGTGTATCGCGAGGGCCTCGGCTGCACGCTTGAGCACGGTGCGGAGATTGCCGACGTCCGGCTGCCGCCGGATGACAGGCCGCCGGCGGTGTTGCCCGAGATCACCGGCCCCGCAATCGTGTCGCCGCAAAGCCCGGAGCTGTCAGCCGCGCTCGATCGCGCCTTCGCTGAGCCGACATCGCCGCCATTCCGCCGCACCCGCGCAATCGTCGTCATGAAATCGGGTCGCGTCATCGCCGAGCGCTATGCGGACGGCATCGGACCGGAGACGCCGCTGCTCGGCTTCTCCATGACCAAGTCCGTGATCTCGGCTCTCACCGGGATTCTCGTGCGCCAGGGCAGACTGAAGCTGGACGGGCCCGCACCGGTCGCCGCCTGGACAAATCCGGACGATCCGCGTCACGCCATCACCCTCGATCAATTGCTGCGCCACACCGCGGGCCTGGCGCTCGGCAGCTCGCTGCAGGCCTCGCTCGGCTCGGCGTTCGAGCCGGTCAATCGCATGAAATTCGTGGAGGCCGACATGGCCGCCTATGCCGCGAGCATGCCGCTTGCGACCGCGCCGGGCACCGTGTGGAATTATCACGATGGCAACACCATCATGCTCGCGCATCTGATCCGCAAGGCCGCCGGCGGCAATTCCGAAGGAGCGCTTGCCTTCGCGCACCACGAATTGTTCGTGCCGCTCGGCATGCGCCACGTCACGCTCCAGCTCGACGGCGCCGGCACGATCAAGGGGTCGAGCGAGATGCTCGCATCCGCGCGCGACTGGGCGCGGTTCGGCCAGCTCTATCTCAACGACGGCGTCGCCGGCGGCAAGCGCATCCTGCCCGAGGGCTGGGTGAATTATTCGGTGTCGGCGACGCCCAATGCCTGGGTCGGTATCGGCGCCGGCTTCTGGACCAACCAGGGCGACAGCTTTGGCGCGACCTTCCGCGTCGAGCACGGCTGGCCGCGCGATGCCTTCTTCGCCAAGGGCACCATCGGTCAGTACACGATCGTGATTCCGTCGGAACGACTCGTGATCGTGCGGTTAGGCCGTTCGCCGAACGCGCCGCCGGAAGCCGACGGTGTGTTCGATCTGGTGCGCGACGTGGTTGCGGTTACGCGCGAGAAGGGAAAGCTGGCGGGGGTGAATTGAGGTGCTTCACCTCCCCAGCTCCGTCGCCTTCGCCACGCGATCGAACCGCTCCAGCGTCATGATCGCGTCCGCGAATTTCTCCGCGCGCGCGTTCAGCACCGGGCGGGCCAGCGTCAAAAACTTCTGCTGCATCGCCCGCGCATCGGGGAAGGAGGTCGGCTCTCCCGAGGGATCGGCATAGAGCCGCTCGTGCACGCCGTCGTCCGTCGTGATACTCACGCGCGCGCCAAAGGGGTGAGTGCGGCCGACTTCGAGACGATCGTCCTGTACCACGTCGAACTTGTCGGCGAGCGCGTCGATGGCTGCGTCCCCAAGGCGGGTGTAGTCGTCCCAGCCAAATGACCCCTGATCGAGCGCGAGCGCGCCGGTGAAGAACATCGAGAACTGGCCGCCGACGATCGAGGTCGGGTGCCGCTTGGTCGCGGCGTCGCCGGTGAGCGTGATGCCGTTGCGATGCAGGCCGATCTCCACCCGCTTGACCTGATCGGGTGTCAGATTGTGCTCGCGCCGCATCGCGATCAGCGCGTCGATCGCGGCGTGGGTATAGCGGCAGCTCGGATACGGTTTGACGCCGATCTTCATGGTCTCGTAGGTCTTGCCGAGCTCGGCGACCGCCTTGTCGGGATGCGCATCGTCGGTGTAGCCGGCGAGCAGGCCATGCTTGCCCTCGACGGATTCCGTCGCGCCGACGAAATCGTTGCGCGCCAGCGTCGCGGCGATCACGCCATTCATCGCGGCGGCGCCGACCTGGTAGCGTTTGTTCCAGGCGCCATTGACCAGGAATTGCAGCGAGCCCGCGGCTTGGCTGCCGGCGACTCCGAAGGCGGCGATGAGCTGTTGCTCGGAGAGGCCGAACAGTTTGCCGGCGGCCGCGGCTGCGCCATAGGTGCCGGCGGTGGCGGTCGGATGGAAGCCGCGGGCATAATGCGAGGTCGGGTCGAGCGCGTTGCCGAGCCGGCAGCAGACCTCATAGCCCGCCACGATCGCGGTCAGCACGTCGCGGCCCGACGCGCCGACCATCTCGCCGACGGCGAAGGCGGCCGGAACCACCGGCGCGCTCGGATGCAGCGAGGAATCCGCATGCGTGTCGTCGAAGTCGAGCGAATGGCCGAGGGCGCCGTTGAGCAGCGCCGCGACCGCCGGCGTCCAGGTCTTGGTGTCGCCGAA
The DNA here is from genome assembly GCF_055811035.1 of Bradyrhizobium sp. MI1.10. Lineage (NCBI taxonomy): Bacteria > Pseudomonadati > Pseudomonadota > Alphaproteobacteria > Hyphomicrobiales > Nitrobacteraceae > Bradyrhizobium > Bradyrhizobium sp. MI1.10. The sequence goes on along the minus strand of NZ_JBVVPN010000001.1, from coordinate 240,505 downwards.
CACGGTGGATTCGCCCTTGGTATCGAGCGCAAGCGCCTCCAGCATCTTCAGGATCGAGGGGGTGGATTCCGCTTCGCTGCGGGCGCGGATGGCGCTGCCGAGGAAGTCCAGCGTCAGGACTTTTGTCCGATCCAGCACTTCCGCCGGAATATCCTGGAATTTCAGGTTGGCGACATAGGCGGCGAGCGTTGCGGTTTCGTGAGCCATCGTGTTTCCTCGTTTTGGCGCGCAAGTTAGGCGGGCTGATTTGGCCTTTCAAGCGGCCTCGGGGCTGCGGGCATCAGCTATGCTTTTGGCTGGCTTACGAGGGTTGGACGGGGATACGCGACCATGGCATTCGCAGGAGAGCTGTTCGACCGGGTCTGGTCGCGAAAGACCCAATTGGGGCTGGCGGTCCGGGTCACGGTGGCGGCCACCGGCGCCTACGCGCTCGCCACCGCGCTGCATCTCTTGTTGCCGCTCTGGGCCGTCCTCACGTCCATCATCGTGACCCAGATGAGCGTCGGGCGCTCGCTGAAGGCGACGCGCGACTACATGCTCGGCACCATCGGCGGCGCGATCTATGGCGGCGCCATCGCAATCCTGATCCCCTATTCCGGTGAACTGGGCTTGCTGGGTCTGCTGGTGCTGGCCGTGGCGCCGCTTGCCTTTGTCGCATCGATCTATCCGAATCTGAGCTCTGCAACGGTGACGGCCGTGATCGTGCTCGTGCTTCCCTCGATGCATCATGCCGATCCCATGGCCTCTGCGATCGATCGCGTCAGCGAAGTCGCGGTCGGCGCGGTGACGGGGCTGCTCGTCTCCTTCCTGGTGCTGCCCTCGCGCGCGGTGCGGCAAATCCGCGCCAGCGCGGCAAAACTGCTCGAATTGATCGCGGAGGCCTTCACCGAATTGCTCGCGGGCCTGACGCGCGGCCGCGACAATGACGCGCTGCATCGGATTCAGGACGGTATCGGCACCGCAATGGTGGGCATGAATACCATTGGCGCCGAAGCCGAGCGCGAGCGCTCGGCGCGATTGTCGAGCGGGCCGGACACCGGCCCGTTGTTGCGCACGATCTTGCGGCTGCGCCATGACGTTGTGATGATCGGCCGCTCGACCGTGGTGCCGTTGCCGGCCGAGGTGCAGACACGGCTTGCCGCGCCGCTGACGGAAGTCTCGACCGTGATCGCGCGCTTCCTGCGTTCGGCGGCCGCCGCCTTGCGCGAGGGCGCCGGCGCGCCGCCGATCCACCCCGTGCATGTCGCGCTTCAGCACTATGCCGAGGCAGTCGCCGCCGTGCGTCAGGATGGCCTGATCCGCGGCCAGCCCAGCGACACCGCGGAGCGCTTCTTCGCGCTCGGCTTTTCGCTGGAGCAGATGCACCAGAATCTCTGCGATCTCGATCGCGTCGTCGGCGAATGGTCGGAGGCCGCGACCGACAAGCCCGCGCGCGTGGCGGAGTGAGCTAGCGCCGCGTCAGGCCCTTGTCCTGCATGCGCCAGACCAGCAAATCGATGCGGTCCTGGCCGAAGAACGGCTCGTTCTCGAACACGAAGGTCGGCACGCCCCAATGGCCGGAGGCGGCGTGGTCCTTCTCGTTCTCCGTGATCACCTGCTCGTAGCGATCCGGGTCGGCGGTGATCGCGGCATCCATCGCGGCGAGATCGAAGCCGGCCTTGTCGGCGGCGCGCGCAAGATGATCGCCTTCGTTCCAGCCCGCCACCGAGCCGTCCCACAGCACGCGGGCGATCGCGTCGGTGAATGCGAGCGAGCGTCCCTCGAGCTGCGCCATGGCACCAAGCCGGGTCAGGCGGTGGATGTAGGGTTGCTCGGCCGCGACGTCGAATGTTGTCTTGTCCTGGACGATCGGATCCGGCCTCGGAAAGCGGAACGGAATGCCCTCGTGCTGCGCCACGCGCGTGCTGTCGAGCACCACATAGCGAATGAAGTTCGGGCTGGCCTTCTTGAAAAACCCGGGCACTCGGGCTGCGAGCGGATAGACCGGCCGCAAATTCACCGCCAGATCGTAGTCTTCGACGAGCTTCAGCGTCTTGGGCAGCGCCAGATAGCTGAACGGGCTGCGAAAGGAGTAGAAGAGGTCGACGGAGAGCGTCACCGGGCCGGCTCCGCAATCCGCCCCATCATGCTGCGGGCCACAAGCTTGTGGAAGGGCGTGATGAGCGCGAGGTAGGCGCGGCCCAGCCGATTGTTGGTCCGCACCAGCGTGGTCAAGGTGACGTGGCGCGGCACCGCTTCGCCGGCCACATCGACCACGATGCGGAAGTCGAGATGATAATCATTGAACCCGGCGACCAGCTGCTCCGGCGTTTCGCTCAGCACCGGAAACAAGCCGATCAAACCGCCCGGCGCTGGCGTGCCCTCGCCCGATGTCTTCAATCCAAATGGCGTCACCAGAATGTTGCGCAGGCGTGTCAGTGCACCGATCCAGCGCGGTCCCTGCAACACCATCCTGGTGCAGGCCTCGCGGGCATTCACCGGTGCTGTGCCGATCTCTACGCGAAAGGCGTCGATGAACTGCGCACCGGCCAGCAGCGTGCCGGCGTCAACATCGGGGGTAACTTCGCGGACAGTCCCGTTCATCCCGCCAGTCTGCGCGTCAGCATCCGGAAGCGCAAGATCAGAAGTCCGGCATAGACGAACGATCCGATCGACAGTCCGATCCAGACACCGACCGCGCCGAGATCGGCGTGAAAGGCAAGCCACCAGGCGATGGGAAAGCCCACGCACCAATAGCCGATCGCGGCGAATACCAACGTCATCCTAGTGTCATTGATGCCGCGCAGCGCGCCGCCCATGATGGTCTGGATGGCATCGGCAATGAAGAAGGTCGCGCCGACCAGCAGCAGCGTTGCGGTCAGCTCCACGGTCGCCATGCTGGCTTCGCTGCTGCCGAAGAACAGCCGTCCCAGCTGATAGCGGCCGAGAATGATCGCAACGGTCAGCGCCGAGACGAACGCGATCCCGATCACGGCGGCGACGAGACCTGCGCGCTTCACTGCGGCCGGGTGGCCGCGGCCGAAGGCGTGGCCGACCCGCACGGTGGCCGCCATGCCGATGCCGAGTGGGACCATGAACAGCACGGCGGTGACCTGGAGCGCGATCTGATGCGCCGCGAGCGCAGTGATCGAGATCAACCCCATCAGCAGCGCCGCCGAAGAGAACAGGCCATATTCCAGCAGCAGCGAGAACGAGATCGGGGCGCCGATCGCGATGAGTTTGCGCATCAGGGGCCAGTCGATTCGCCAGAGATGGGCAAGCGGACGATAGTCCGCGAACGGCTTGCGCAGCCCCGCAATGGCGAGCGTGGCGACGAACGTGCCGAGATTGACGATGGTGGTCGCAAGCCCCGCGCCGAACAGGCCGAGCTCCGGCAGGCCGAACAGGCCGTGGATCAGGGCGTAGACCAATGCGGCATTGACGGGGATCGCCGCGAGCGTGATCCACAGCGGGGCCTGCGGCCGGTTCACCGCGCTCATCATGCTGCGCAGCGCGATGAAGCCGAGCGCCGGCGCGATGCCCCAGGCGAGGCCATTCAGATAACGCTGGGCGAGCGCGGCCGAGTGCGGCGCCTGACCGAGTGCGACCAGGATGTGCTCGCCATAGAGCGGCGAGGCCATCATCGGCAGCGAGATCAGCAACGCGACCCACAAGCCGACGCGCAAGGAGCGGCGGATGCGCCTGACATCGCCGGCGCCAAAGGCCTGCGCGACCAGCGGCGACACCGCCGCCATCAATCCGAGCCCGAAGGTGAAGCTGACGAAATAGACCGTATGCGCCAGCGCCGCTGCTGCCACTGCGCTCTCGCCGAGCCGCCCGATCAGCGCGAGATCGGTCGTGATCATCGCGATCTGCCCGAGCTGCGTCAGCATCATCGGTACGGCCAGCCGCAGCGTCTCGACGAATTCGTCGGCGAGAGGATTTGGCGGCACGCCGGCTTGCGGCTGCGAACGAGGCTGGACGGTGTCGAGCATGGCCGGGTCAATAGCACAGCCGGGCGACGAAAACATGGCCTCGCGCGTGTCCCGGACGCGCTGCAGCGCGAAGCGATGCTGCGCAGAGCCGGGACCCAGAAAATCGCGAGCGCAGTTCTCGGCCGCATGGGCCCCGGCTCAGCAGCGCATCACTGGCGTGCTGCGCTGCGTCCGGGGCACGAGACCATTCTTCGATCTCGAGCCGGAAAGCGCCTCACCCCTTCCGCTCGGGCACGCGCCTGATCTTCGCGCCGAGCGCATTCAGCCGTTCGTCGATGCGCTCGTAGCCGCGCTCGATCTGGTCGGCGTTGTTGATGGTCGAGGTGCCCTCGGCACAGACGGCCGCGAGCAGCATGGCCATGCCGGCGCGAATGTCCGGTGAGGTCATCGTCGCGCCGTGCAGCCGGCTTGGACCGGCGATGATGGCGCGATGCGGATCGCACAGCACGATGCGCGCGCCCATCGCGATCAGCTTGTCGACGAAGAACATCCGCGATTCGAACATTTTTTCGAACATCAGGATCACGCCCTCGCATTGCGTGGCGGTGACGATCGCGATCGACATCAGATCGGCCGGGAAGGCCGGCCAGGGCTGGTCTTCCAGCTTCGGCACGTGGCCGCCAAAATCGTCCTGGATCTTCAGCGTCTGGTTCGAGGGCACGATGAGATCGTCGCCCTCGATGCGGCAGACGATGCCGAGCCGCTCGAATCCCATGCGGATCGAGCGCAGATGCTCGACGCCGGCGCGCACGATGCGAAGCGGCGAACGCGTCACGGCGGCAAGCCCGATCAGCGAGCCGACCTCGATATGGTCGGGCTGGATCCGGTAGGTCGCGCCGCCCAGCGTCGCCGGACCGCGCACAATCATGGTGTTGGTGCCGATGCCCTCGATCTCAGCGCCGAGCGCGACCAGGAAGTTGGCGAGGTCCTGCACATGCGGCTCGGACGCGGCGTTGCGCAAATAGGTGGTGCCTTCGGCGGCGACGGCCGCGACCAGCGCGTTCTCGGTCGCGGTCACGCTGGGCTCGTCCAGGAACACGTCGGCGCCGGTCAGCTTCGAAGCGCGGAATTCGAGCCGGTCGGTCGCGGTGACCTTGGCTCCCAATTGCTCGAGTGCGAGGACATGCGTGTCGAGCCTGCGGCGGCCGATGACGTCGCCGCCGGGCGGCGGCAGCATCACTTCGCCGCAGCGGGCGAGCAGGGGGCCCGCGAGCAGGATCGAGGCGCGGATGCGGACGCACAAGTCCGGATCGAGATCGGCGGAGCGGATGCTCTTGGCGTGAATATGAAGCGTATTGCGGGCGGTCCATTCCGCGGCAGCGCCGACCGAGCGGATCAGTTCGACCAGCGTCTCGGTGTCACGGATCCGCGGCACGTTTTCCAGCGTCACCGGATGCTCGGTGAGCAGGGCTGCCGCGATGATCGGCAGCGCGGAATTCTTGTTGCCGGACGGCTCGATCGAGCCCGAGAGCCGGTGACCGCCCTCGACGATGTACTGGATGGGCGCCACGTGGTCTCTCGCTGTGTTTTTGGGTGGGGCGGCTGGTTTGGAGGCGGAAACTACCGAGAATTGAGCGCGGGAGCAATTCTGCACTTGTCGCGGCTCGATCGCTTCGCAGCCCCGACACAGGTGCGCTCCCTCTCCCGCTTGCGGGGGAGGGCTGGGGAGGGGGTGCTTCAGCGATGGGATTGTCGAAGTTTACGGAGCGTATCCCGGCGAGGAGAAAGCCCCCACCCCGCGCCTAGCCCCGCCCAACCCCCCCCGCGGGGGGGGGTTGCGCCGGGGCCTGGGCGGCCGGTGCGACTCCAACAGCCCCCCGGCGCCGCGATCG